>JANYBI010000118.1 GCA_025360875.1 Lentisphaerota bacterium | reverse complement strand
ATGCCGGTGATCTGGTTGTCCTCGACACAGCTCCAGACCATCATGACGCTGTCGGAATTTGAACAGATCGCCGCTGGCCCGCCAAGGTTGCCGCCCCAGTCGCCCCTGCCGTCGGGTGTCCGGTACGGCGGATTGCCGTTCTTGCCGATGGTCATAAGGTACTCGGCCTTCATCTTATCCTTGAAGAAGATCGCCTTGGTCTTATAATTTCCTGCGGCCAGGGGAACACCGAGATCGCTAGTGCCGTCCCAGAAGAAAGAATCGCTGCCTGCCTTCACAGGTTTGGCATACGACAGGCTGCGGACAAGCTGGCCGTGATCGTTGTAGATGGCTAGACTGAGGAAACCGTCAGAAGGCGCCGTATACGGAACAGCGATCGCGACTTCCTTCGGCAACACGGGGTTTTTCGCAGCGTCCTCGGCCATCACCGACGACAGGAAGAGGACTGAGGCGATGAATGAAAGCGGCAGTTTCATGTTCATGGAATTCCTTTCTAAGATTTTATTTTTTTATCTTATAGAATTTCAAAATAAGACACCAATGTCCAACAAGGAATATCTAATATCCAACGGCAATCAAGACACGCTAAAGCTGTGAACTCCAACAAAATTTCCATCTTCTTACATCTTCACCCATTGTTCCCTCTTTCATTTCACTTACCAGCCGGGATACCGGGAACAACTACGTTTCCTTCCGTGCGGAACGGAGCGGCTGGGAATCCTTCCGAATTGGTTAGATTGCATGCGGGATTGTCCGCCCAGGCATACCGGAGCGCGACCGGCGTGGCGACTTTGTCGCTCTTGACGGTCACCGTATCGCCGTCGATGCTAGCGTCCGCCCACGCGAACTTATGATCCGCACCGGCAACTGCGAAACCTTTCAATGCACCGCCCTTCGCAATCATGCCCTTGCCAATCTGCGTGAAATGCAAGTGCATCGTCGAACCTTCGATCTTCAGACCATCGCAAACCGGTCCGGAATATATCAGTTGCTGATGATACACTTTGGCAAGCGCAAGCAATGCCAGACGCAGTCCGACGTCCTGTTTGTTCTTCGGATGAATGTTGTCCGCTTCGCCGATATCGATGGTAACTGCGACTTCCGCATTCGGAATTCCGGCGGTCACCACGGCCTGCGCTTCACGCAAGGCAGCCCAGCCGCTTTCAACGGGTTCGGGATTTTCCTTGTTGAAGTTCGGCAGCTGCACCACCAGGAATGGAAGGTCCGGACGTTTCCAAGCCGTACGCCATCCGCTAATCAGAGCTCGCAGCAGGTGATGGTAACGGGCAGGATTAGATGCGTTAGATTCCCCTTGATACCATACAAAACCGGCGATAGGAAACTGTGTCCACGGCGAAACCATGCCCATATAAAGAGTCATGGGTATTTGCTGCGATGGCCAGCTTTCTTCGATCGCATATTTCCAGTCGCCAGCCAAAGATATTTTTTCCGCAGAAGCGTCGGCCAGCACCAAATTCATCTGTTCCGGTGTGCCCACAATTCCGCCATCCCCGAGCTGATCGGTGATGCGCACGGCGATGACGGCCCTGCCGGCTTTGACTGCGGTGGCAGGCACTGTGTACTGGCGCGGAAGCTTCCACACATTCGGAGTGTCGACATTCATGCCGCCGATGCGCTGGCCATTGAAATAGGTGTTGTCACCATCATCGATCGGACCGAAATTCAACGTCAGCTGTTTGCCGGCCCAGGTATCGGGAATCGTCACCTCCCGGCGGAACCAGACGGCACCGTCCAGCTTATCCATGCCCTGCCCGCTCTTTTCCCAGGCACCTGGCAGCGTCATCGTTTTCCATCCGGCATCAGCATAGTCCGGCGCCTGCCAACCTTTAGTGTCCAGCGCGGGCGGGAAATTAACGGATTCACTCGTAAACTGATCTTCCAAACCGCGCAATTCCGGATCAGAAGCAGCTCCTTCATGGTTCATCCAGCACTCCGCCGACGTGGCGCCCACTGCGGAAACCACGACCCCGACCGGGACTTTCAACTGCTGATGGAGTTTGCGGGCAAAGAAATATGCCACAGCTGGAAACTCCGGCGCCATCTCCGGCGTGCACACCTGCCATGCGCCTACATCCCAGTCGGCCGGAGGCCGTATACGTGACTGCAGCGTCGTGTGGAAGAGGCGGATCTGCGGATACGCCGCATCCTTTATTTCCTGTTCGGCGTTCTGCGCTGAGGATAATATGGACGCCATGTTGGACTGCCCCGAACAGAACCAGACTTCGCCCACTAGGATATTTTTGATTTGGAGATTTGGTGATTTGGTGATATCGGAAGATGAAACTGTCATCGCCTGCGGTTCAGATGTTGCTTTCATAGCATCAAGCTTCACCATCCATTTGCCGTCATCGCCCGCAACCGCTGTTTTTTCCTGGGAAGCAAACCTGACGGTAACCTTCTCGCCTTTGCCGGCCCAGCCCCAGACAGGGACTTCCCTGCCCTGCTGCAGGACCATGTTGTCGCTGAACATCCGGGGTAATTTCACGTCCGCCTGCACAGTTGCTGGGCAGAGGAAAAAGGAAACAAGGAGGACTGATGCGAAAAGAGGGAACGGCAGTTTGATCTTCATGGAGTTCCTTATATAATATTTTGATTGCATGCTGAATTCCTGTAAGAGAAATCATATTTAAAAAAATCAATGCATCTCTCTTTCTTGTATTACCTCCGATAACTTCGTGCCCTTCGTGGTGAATAATCCAGGCCAGGGCACTAAAGGGAACCTGGATAAATTGGATCATGGAATTCCCACACGGGTTGGCGCATGAATATATGCCGCATGAAGGTCACCATAGAGATAATTACGGTCATAACAGTAGTTTTCTGGAGAAGGGAACCCTCCGACATCAAACTGCCCATTGCCCCAGGTACCACGGGCTGCTTGAAAACCGTGAGGTTCGCGGATGACTTTTTCGTCCGCGGTTCTCAAGGTCGGGCAGCCTAGGAACGCAATCTGGGAAGGTGTGAAGCCGGCAGGATTGCCAAACAAGCGCGTCCCCCATTCAACTCCCTGATGGAAGCGGCCCATCAAGTACATGCCATTCATATGTCCATTGTTCCTGGCGGAGGTGCTGGACATATGAGGTCCGTTATAAAAATAAAGGGCTCCGCCATTCGTCCCCGACAAGTCGCCCGTGGAGCACCCGCCATCATATCTCCAGCCTTCAGGAAGAAGACCGGTGCAGAGGTTGATACCGGTTGGAACTATGCCAGTGGGCGCCCCATTCCAGAGCGGCCCTGCCCTGTAAGTCACATATCCGCCTCCGGCAAGACGCGCCCAGGCACTGTTTGCGTAAAGCGCAACGTCAACAGAATTGCCTTGGCTTGGCACATAGTCGCCAGACCAGGTATTGATAGTGTTGTTAGGAGGAGAACCAAACCAGTTTCCACAGCATTCATCGCCCCAGTTCCAGGCGATGCAGCTGGTATCGTTCGTATAGTTCGTAGGATATTCAGTAAAGTCGCCGGCATATGACGAAAGCGCAACCCCCATCTGCTTCTGGTTGTTCATACAGGAGATCACCCGCGTAATTTCTTTGGCACGGCTGAGGGCAGGCAGAAGCAATGCAGCAAGGATTGCGATGATCGCAATGACCACGAGTAATTCGATCAAAGTGAACGGCGAGTGAATTGCTCGTCGCCCTGGGCTTGCCTGTACTGAGCTTAGTCGAAGTGTCGAACGGGCCACTCTTTCCAATGCGAGTAATCCGATAAGGGTAAATGAATGTTTCCGTTTCATTTTTCACCTCCAGCGTAATTATACTTTATATTGTATTATTTGTATAATACTAGAATTATACTGTTTCCTGTTGATGGTGTCAAGGGGATTGATCAAGTTTTTTAAAAAATATTGAGGGAACCGGTAACGCGTCAGTCTTTATTTTAGGCTGAGGGGTGCCTGCCTGGCATCTTCCTAATCCCGCCCAGGTAAAAAATCCTGGATTTTTCTCCGACAACCACTTGAAGCTGTCCCTTTGCGG
>JANYBI010000008.1 GCA_025360875.1 Lentisphaerota bacterium | reverse complement strand
TACTTTTATGGTCATGTTTATTAATTTCCATCTTAAATATGAAGAATTATGATAAATTGTTGGCATTACATTTTAAGTTTTACAAATTTTCTTAGCCTCAAAATTATAGAAAAAACGCTTCAAACTGTCGAAAACAAGTCTATGCCTGGTAGAAGTTGAGATCGGCGGTCTCGATCTGGGAGAACAGGCGGAATTCTGCAGCGCCCATGCGTATGGTGGACGTACACACAGCGTTGGAAAGCTTGCGGATCTCGTCGAACCTGGAATGCCATTCGCCCATGGCTGCATCGGTCTTGCGCTGCCACTGGTTTTCCTGCACGACCCGCTCACGCAGCGCGGCCTTCAATTCGAGTTCATGCTCGATGGTCGGCCCACCTTATGGCTGCGTCCCGGAGGAAGGAAACCGGCGGCGAATTGCGTTGTGAACTGGACACCCGACCACCTGCTGCTTCCGGGACAAAGTCATGTTTTTGGCGGTGAACTGAAGATCAAGCAGATTACCGGCTCTCCGGTGCAGGCGATCCGCGGCTGGCGCGACTCGGCCGAGACGCGCTACGGCATTCATCCGCCACCAGTCCGCGACTGGGTCAAACGCCGGAGCTGTATTGAGCTGCATCTGATGCCCGGTGCCTACAAGGAATTCACACGTCTCGATGATCCTGCGCTCTACACCATGCTCAAACGCTGGCGCGACTTGGGTTATAATGCCATCATGGCCGTCTCGCCAAATCCGGTGGTGACTAATTTCCTCAGCCCTCTGCATTACCATGCCGCCGAAGCTGTCGGTGGTGCCGCTGCCGAGAAGGTCATGCTCGGTTGGATGCACGAACTGGGATTCCATGTCGGAATCTGGTTCACCACCGTCGGACTCGACAAGAACGCGCCACAGGTGAAGGAACGCCGCGACTGGTGGACGCACCGTCCCAACCAGGAATTGTTCTATGCCTGGGACTCCAATCCGGGCAATAATTTTGTCGGTTACGCGCCCGATGCTGATGCCGGTTCCACCGGCTGGCGCCAGTTCATGCTCGGACAACTGAATAGCCTTCTTGAACGCGGCTGGAACGGCGTGTTCATCGACGGCTGCATACCCCGCGCCAGCAACCACGCCCGCTGGTTCTGGCCTGGCGAGACTCGGAATTCCATCGAGGACCAGGTGTCCGAACTTGCCCAGGCCATCCGCAATTCCGGAAAGGACGCAATCCTCTGTGACGAGGATTCCGGACTTGCCGCACAGGTTATTGCAGAGATCAGCACCGGACGTTACACTCCCATGCTACCTTATTTCAAGAAAGCATACTGGGATCATGGCATGGGTGGCGGTCCAAAGGAACTCGGTGAATCGCCGCCGCGGATTCAGCCGGAACGGGTCCGCGAATATCTGCTGGTCCGCTTTGCCTCGCTGTTGCCGGGTGCGATCAGCGAGGACGGGGTCGAAGGTTATTGCTCCGAGGAAGCGCGGCCCTGGACAGTCGTTTCCATGTTGGCGGGCCCGACCACTTTCAAGACACATGCCGAGTACGTGAACGATCCGATCACCTTCCGGCAACTTGGCGATGCGCCGCCTGCCGGAGAGCTTGCACGCGATCCTGAAAACCGCCGCCGCGGACATGAGGAATTCCTGCGTCTGCTCCGCTTGCGCGCCGACGAACCTATGATCGGTGCCGACACTCCGCTCAGCATTGAAGGTGTCGAAATTGAAGGTGATGCCGCAGTGCTCGGATTGCTAAGACCTGCTGCAAACCGCTGTCTGTTGGTGCTGATCCAATTCGCCGACCGGCCTGCGAAAGTCCGTGTGAGATTGGCTGAGCCGTCAGATGTTCCGGCCGTGCAGAAGACAGCCTCTGGCAAGCCGCAGACGGTCACCTGGAAGACGAGGGAAATCATGCATTCCATAACGGAAACTGAAGCATCTGCTCCATCAAAAGTTTCCGGTAGCGAATGGACTTCGGTGCAGCTAGGGGCCTACGGATTCCGTGTTCTGGAACTGACCCGCTGAATCTGAGGCAATTTCAAAATTGCCTCTTTTGAGCTGATTTCTTAAGTTGGAGTTCACGGCTTTAGCGTGCGTATTTTGTTTGTAGTAGGCGAATTTATACGCCGTTATCCTTTTTCAAGAACGCGCAATTAATTGCGCTATCCGCCTTCGTCAAAGCACTATGACGCGACAGGCTACGAACGAATTCAAGACACGCTGAAGTTTACCTGCCTTTGGCAGCGCCTTCGGCGACCAGGGCCGTGAACTCCAACGGGCTTGTCCCCGCAACTAACGTTTTTCGTATTTTTGAAATCAGCTCCAGTGAATATTTACGAACCGATAAATTGCAACATCGGCAATTTTCATAGATCTTCTGACACCTGACACCTTTTGCAATTGGAATATTGAATATTATGAAAATAAATAATATTAGCAAAATATTCTTGACATGCCTTAAATAAACGCATATAATAAGGGCATGAAAACACAGCAGGACAAGATTGCCAGCAGCATTTCCGGGGCTATATCAGGCGGTACTTATCCGGAGGGTAGCTGGCTGCCTAGGGCGGAAGTGATCGCCCGGAAATACAAATGCAGCACTCATGCGGTATCGCGCGCCTTCCGTCTTCTGGGCGACCGTGGCATCCTGCAGAGCACAAAGCGCAAGGGCACGCGCGTCCTGCGGAGTCCGGCTCTTGGCCGGGTGCTTTTCATGAGCTCATGGGATGCACATACCAACCTGTTGCTGCAGGAATCTGTCAACCGCGCCCTGATCCAGTCCAATCTCGAAGTCGAATTCATACCATACCTTTTCAGGGACGGCGCGGGATTCGAACAGTTGCGGCACTTGTCCATCAAAGACGCCAGTGACACGGTGCTGGTGACGCTGGCCCAGGAGAGAGTGTCCACCGAGATACGTCCGGATTGGGAACGTTTCGCCGCAGAGTTCCTGTACCGTGTCGGATTCCAGTTTGAGGACACCAGGCTTTTGCCCGACAGCATGACAATTCTTACAGATCCCGTGATCGATGCCCGCCTGGTGGCGGAACATCTGATGAAGCTTGGTCACCGACGGATAGGAGTGGTGGCCGGCGGCGTTCCGGGAGACGGTTCGCTTGCGGACCGCCGTGCAACGGCGATGGGCGAGATGCTTTCAGTGGCCGGCGCCGAATGTTTTCCTTTCTACTACAACCTGCACGCCGTAGAAGGAGTGCCTGCATTTGTAAAGCGCAACCGCTGCACCGCCTGGTGGACTATTACAGATCATCAGGCTATTGACCACATCTTCCTGCTTCAGCGTGCCGGACTCCGGGTACCTGAGGACATCTCCATCGTTGGTTCGAATGACACACCCTGGGCGACTGGCGGTGCGTTGCCGCTGACCACGATTTCAATCAATCCCAGCGGTATTGCGCAATCCCTGGCGGACGCAGTGTTGAAGCGTCTGACCCCGGCGGAGATGGATTCATACTCGTCAGATGTGGAGAACGGGCGGGACAATATGAAATGCTTTGTCAGGCCGTCGTTGATCGTAAGGAATTCGACTGTTGCCATCGCAAAAATGAAGTAAAAAAGTCTTCAGTCGTCGGTTGCTGGTAGGTAGATGAGCGTGAAGTTAGGAAATTCGATAATCTTGTTGGAGTTCACGGCTTTAGCGTGTCTTGAAAGTAGCACAGGCATCTTGCCTGTGTCTTGATTAAAGTAGCGCGGGGTATCACCCCGCGATTAGACTCGGGCAGGACGCCTGTGCTACTTTGGGATGCGAATTCCGCAATTCGCAGAAGAAGTTTAGGAAGTTAGTGATTGCGAAAGTCATATTAAACTTAAGAGGGAGAATTAAAAATCAAGAAGGTGAAACATGATTCGCAGAAACATAATCTTTCTCCAGGATGAAAATTATTTCCGCAGAAATAATTTTACTTTAATCGAGCTGCTTGTGGTGATTGCGATAATCGCAATTCTCGCATCTCTTCTTCTGCCGGCGCTGAGAGGCGCCAAGCAGGCCGCGAAAAAGATAAACTGCTGCAGCAACCTCAAGCAGATGGGATTGGCGGAGATATCGTATGCTTCCGACAACAACGAATGCCTATGGTTGAACTTCATAGGCGGTTTTGGCCCTTCTGGACTGGAGGGGCTGGTACTTTTCAGTCCGGGGAAGGATTATCTGCCCTGGCAGGCATGGTTCTGTCCCGACGCCAAAAAGGACATGGGCGTGTCTGTCGATGAAGGCGACAGATGGCGTGTCGAGTCGTGGCTGCAAAATCCCCCTGGGAACGTTTACCGCTGCACGCCGAGCTACATTTTCTACGGTCAGGCATACTGCTACGCATCAGGTGGTTCTTATGTCCAGGGCCAGCAGTACGACATGTGCTGGCCGTTTCCAGTTTCAGGAGTTGCGTCATACATCAATACAAAGGCCTGCAAGACATCCCATCTTTCCTCCTCCAGGATGAGGGCCAGTGAATTCTATATCACGCCGTCGCCGGGATGGGCTTGTGCTCCCGCCCACATGACCTCGGGAGGCGCTCTGACGGGCGGCAACGCGCTGTATGGAGACGGATCGGTGACATGGCGCAAGAACATTGTGCCAAACTGGATTTTCTTCTGTCTTATCGGCGATAACTGAGGAGGATGCAGGATGAATCATAAAAACAGAACTTTCCTGACAGGAAAAAATTATTTTTGCAGAAATAATTTTACTTTGATCGAGCTGCTTGTGGTCATTGCGATCATCGCAATCCTGGCGGCCCTGCTTTTGCCGGCATTGAAGCAGGCGAAAGAAATGGCGAACCGCATCTACTGCACCAATCAGATCAAGCAGCTCGGTGTGGTGCTGCTGGTCTATACCGATGATAACCATGGAAGTTTCCCGTATTTCTATACTTCCACCATGGGACGTGGGACTATAAAGCTGCTGCAGGACCAGAACCTCATTGCCTACCAGGATAGAGTGATCAATGATCCGACCTTCACCAACGGTTCTCGCAGCTACCGGGTCTCTTCATTGTTAAGCTGTCCCTCGGGACTTACAAATGGCGACTGCGGGCTGAACATACCCATGCAGACGGCCTTCCGCAACAGGAACGGCATTGCCATCGCAAATGGCGGTTATGATTTCCGCGAAGCCGCCTGGTACGACACATATCTGCTGCTTACGCACTACATACCCAATGGATACATCCACTCGGCCGGCGGCCGCGTACTCGGCAGTTCGATGGAGAATGAGGAAAAATGCACCCTGCAGATGGCCACCAAGCCATCTGACTCCTGGCTGTGGGGAGAGGCGAATGGCTATGACTTCGGCCTGGACATCGCGATTTTTCGGCATCAGGGCGCCAGCAATTTCGGTTACTTGGACGGACACGCTGAATCACTCAAGACCTCCCAGGTTGATGCAAGCACCAGTACCTGGAATCTCAACGCCAACTACAACCGCCTCAACGACCAGCGTCTGCTGCTCAAGCAATGAGACTGCCCGGTCTTGCAGGTAGTTATCGTATGAGGCGGATGTTGAGTGAAGAAGTTCGGAAGTTCGACAATGCGGAAGTTCGGAAGTTGAGGAACATAGTTTGCAGTCAGGGAAAAATGCAGTTAAGATAAGAAAAGACAAACTATTATCGGAGAGTACAAAAAATGAATTCACGCGAACGTTTCTTAATCACGATGAAGAACGGTCGGGCGGACCGTGTGCCATGCACTCCGGATTTCAGCTGCATGATCCCCTGCCGCATGACCGGGAAGCCATTTTGGGAAAGCTTGCTTTTCGGCAATCCGCCTCACTGGAAAGCCTATCTGGATGCGGCTGACTATTTCGGGATCGACGCCTGGTTTACCGGCGGCTTGGATTTCAAATATGACGATGGAGTTACGATCGACTCCCGCATCGTCGAACGCACGGATCAGTCCGTGCTCAACCGCTGGACCGCCCACACCCCGGAAGGCGAACTGTGGCAGGAACGTTATTATCTGCGGGACGATCCGGACACTCTGATACGCAAATGGATCAAGGATCTGGAGAAGGAACTGCACATGCTAAAGTACGTGTTCCGCATTCCTTGTGGATACAGCCGTGAGACCATTCGCATACAGAAACAGGCAGTTGGTGGCCGCCATGCGATCGGCGGAGGCGTCGGCATACCCGGCTTCCACTGGTGGTCCACCGACACACTTGACGGCGGACTTGAGGCGCTGAGTCTTTTGCAGTTTGACCGTCCGGATCTGATCGAGGAACTCCGTGTTCGGCATTACGCCATGGCGCTGAAACAGATTGAAATGATCCTCGACAGCCGCGAATTCGATTATGTTTTCATTGGCGCGTCCGGCGGCATCACCATGTCGAGTCCGGAACTGTTCGACCAATATGCCCTGCCGTTTGTCCAGCAGGCCACGAAGATGTGCAAGCAGGCCGGTGTGCCTACTCTCCTGCACAGCTGTGGCAAGGAAACCCACATCGTCAGGCGCGCTGCTGAATGTACGGACCTGAGCTGCATCAACCCGCTGGAAATTCCACCGATGGGCGACTGCGATCTGGCGGAAATCAAACGCCTCTATGGCAGCAGGATCGCGCTCATGGGAAATCTCCACACCACGGAAATCATGCTCAGGGGCACGGTTGGGCAGGTCAGACAGGCCGCGCGCAAAGCCATTGACGACGCCGGAAAGGGCGGCGGTTTCATCCTGTCGACAGGCGACCAGTGCGGGCGTGACACACCCGACGAAAATATCTTCGCCCTGCTTGAAGTCTGCAAGACCTACGGTGCCTACTGAATTAAGACAGTGGCCAAGAGACCTAGTGACCTAGTGGCCAAGGATTTGAACTCTGCCATTCAGGATTGATTTTAACGATTATGAGTCTAGGTTTAGGGAGGGGTTAGAGAAATGTCGTCGCCATTCCCCGTTTTTGACCAGAAAGTACCGAAATCCATATAATAAGTTAAATGTAAATGAAAATAATAATTACCATTTTATTAGTAACGCTTTCATTTACAGCATATGCAAATCCTGTAATGCCATCCATCTTTTCCGGACAGATATTTGTCCTTTCCGTTCTATCCGAGGTAGGTGTCTTATCAATGATACTATCTTATTCCTACTGATTTAATCCTTTCAAAATATTTATGCTCTGGCTAGTTGTCAACTTTCTGACTTATATTGTTTTTATATTGATAGTCACTGGACTTGAAAAGTCCATGCCTTTCTGGTTAGCAATAATTCTGGGGGAGATATTTATAATTCTTATAGAAGCTGGATTTCTAAAACTCATTGCCGACTTAAGTATTTGCATGGACAAAGGAAGCAAGAAGATAGGTTTCTTTTCACTGTTAAAAGTAGTATTTATTGCAAATTCAGTATCTATTATTGTAAGCCTTATAGCAAATAACATTTAACTAGTGCGCTTTCAGGTAATCCTGCTCCGCAGTCTTCCTTAGGCTTGGACGTTATATTTGAACTTCCGGATACTGATTATCATCTATCCAACCATCCATGTGTCGGAATTTTTCCATTGAAAAATGCTGATGCTTCTTGACATCGCAGTCTAGTAATGATATACTGTATCCTAGACTGCAAAATAATATCAATGGATTGCATCCGATGGCCAACAGGAAAAAACATTCGATAAACGTTGAGCTCCGCAGGGCGATCTTTGAAGGGGAATTTCCCCCGGGGATCCGTCTTCCCACCCGCGACGAGCTCCAGGTTTGCTATGGCGCCAGCAGGCAGACGGTACAGAACGTGATGGACGGCCTGATCCGCGACGGATTTGTATATGCGAGCTGTTCCGAAGGCACTTTCGTGGCGGAGAAGCCTCCGCATCTTTATAACTACGGGCTTGTAACATATCAGCCGTTCTCATTGTCACGTTATGCAATGGCCATGCAGGAGGCGGCTGCGAAACTCGCTCTGGATGGCGAATACTCCTTCACCTCCTATTGCTGCGACGAGGGACGTGTTGATTCCGCAGGATACAGGAAACTTGTCTCAGATGTCGAATCCCATCGCGTGGCTGGACTGATCTTCATTACTCCTCCTTATCATCTCGAAAAAACCCCGATATTGCTCCAGAAGGGGCTACCGCGTGTCATGAACTCCACTCCGGGTGCAAATTATGATATTCCCAGGATTTATCCGAGACACAGGGAATTTCTCGAGCGCGCCGTGGATTATCTCGTGGGACAGGGCAGGAAGAGGATTGCGCTTCTTGCTTCTTCCTGGAACCGTCCCGGAATGGAAGATACCATTGCCTATATGGTGCAGCACGGAAACAGCCGTCCGGCGCTGATCCATGAATGTGATACGACGCGGCCTTGGAGCGCCATGCAGACAACGCTTCTCCTGACGGAACTTTCCGAGGACAAGCGTCCCGACGCGCTGATAATCCATGATGATCACCTTGTGGAAGCCGCCACCGAAGGGCTTGCCAAGTCAAATTTGCGAATTCCGCAGGACATCGCTGTTGTCGCCCACTGCAACTTTCCCAACCGTCCGTCGAGCTACGTGCCTGTCACCAGGCTTGGATTGGACTGTGTCGACCTGTTGAAGAAGGACATGGAATGCCTGACGGCCCAGCGGCTCGGTAAAAA
>JANYBI010000743.1 GCA_025360875.1 Lentisphaerota bacterium | reverse complement strand
CGTATCTGATCGTGGAGAGCCTGTGCGCCACTATGAACATCGTTCTGCCTTCAGCGATCCTGTTGAGCGCATCCTGCACATATTTTTCCGAGATGGTGTCAAGGGCGGATGTAGGTTCATCAAGGATGATTATGCGGGGATCCCGGAGCAGAGCCCTGGCGATGGAGATCCTCTGGCGCTGTCCACCGGAAAGCTTTGCGCCCCGTCCGCCGATCTCTGTCTTAAGTCCCTTTGGAAGCTTGTCGATGAATTCCACGACATTGGAGGCGGTGATCACTTCGTCCAGCTTTTTCCGGTCAGTCTTCTCGATCCCGTAGGTGATATTTTCGAGGAGAGTTCCGTTGAAGAGGACCGTCTCCTGCGGTATTACAGCGATGTATCTCCGGTATGTCCTCAAGTCGAGTGTCTCCATGTCGACGCCATCAAGGAATATTCTCCCGTCTGTAGGCCTGGCGAAGCCTATGATGAGGCTGAGCATGGTGGATTTTCCTGAGCCGGAGCCTCCGACTATTGCTATGCGTTCGCCAGTTGCGACTTTGAGCGACAGCTCTTTCAGCGCGTATGATGCTTCGGGGGTATACTTGAATGAAACGTTGTCGAATTCGTATGTTCCGGAGACTTTTCCAACGGGCTTTTTCCCTTGGTTCATCTCGATGTCAGGACATTCGACCACTTCTCCTATTGATCTTATTGATTCGAACCCTCTAGCCATTGCAGGATAGAAGGTGAGCAGCATGTTCACGGAAGCTACAATTGACTGGAAAAAACCCCAGAAGAGGATCACGTTCTCGACCGAGGGATCGCCGTGCTTGTAGCAGTAGTATCCGGTGATGCAGAGGAATATGAGTTGTGGTAGCTGTGGTATCGCCCATGCGAGGGAAACGAATATCGCAGTTATCAGGTCGAGGCGTACGCCGGAGTGGAAGACGTCATTGAGATTATCCTCGGACTTCTTAATCTCAAGCTCCTCGAGGCCGTGGGCGCGGGTGACCTGTATCATCTCGAGCATCTCGTTGAACCTCACCGAGAGGTTTTCGATCCTGTTTCTGAAATCGCTGTTCCTCTTTGTCATCTGCTTCCTGAAAGCCCTTTGCAGAAGGATGCTCAACGGCACCATCATGAAATAGAGGATGAGAGCTCTCGGTTCCTTTATCGCCGTCATGGTGATCGCAACTGTCAGCGCGCAGACTGAACTGAGTCCGATCTCGATGATCTGCGAGCAGAGTCCGTAGACGGCCTCAACGTCGCGCAGCAGCTTCGTCTGGAGATGGCCTATCCCCTTGTTCCGGTGGAAGGAGATTGAGAGGTGCTGCAGACGTCGTACAAGGGCCTCGCGCAGATCCCGTTCGATGGAGCGCGTCACGATGCTTATGGTCCAGGCGTAGACAGGATGCGTGAAGGTATTCTGGACAAGCAGAAAGCACATTATCCCCAGCGTGAACCACAATTCATTCAGGGTATGTGCCGCCGGATTGCTGATGATTCCTATGATATGCGCGAAAAATATCGGAAGGAGCCAGAGCGGAGATGACTTCAGCACATAGAAAAGTGCAGAGACGAGCAGGTGCGGCCTACGGCCCTTTGAAAGGGTCCAGAGCGTTGAAAACGGAGACTTGCTCCGATATCGGTATTCGAGCGGTGTCTCGACATCAGGACTGAATATCCTGGTGAAATCCCAGAAAAGAAATTTCATTATGATATGTGATTGTTGTTGTCGAAATTTAAATTGTTCGTAGGATAACCTATATATTGTCAAAACTGTTTTTCAACCGGTAGCCAGTTTAGGAAAAACGAAATACTTATGATCCCTGGTATATTGGAAAGTCTGCCTAATTTATTATTTTCAACTGGCAGCTGACGACTGGCGACTGACGACTTTCATGCCATCACCGCCTCATACATAGCCTTTATATTTTCGAGGGGCACGTCGGGATTAATGGTGTTGGACGTGAACATGACCAGGGAGGCGTTGTCCTTGCAGGTGTCAATTGCGTGGCGTACCATTTCCTTGACCTGCTCCGGAGTGCAGACAGGCAGTTCGGTTGTTACTGCCAGCGGACCGAAAATAACCAGTTTTTCACCCTCGCGTGTCCGGCGTCTGACTATCTCCTCTAGCAGCATGCCGCATTCAGGCTGGAATCCCTGGAAACCCTTGACGCCGGAATCTATCAGGAAATCCATGAGAAGTCGAACGTCGCCGTCGGAATGCCAGATGGGACGGCAACCAGCTTCAAGGAGAGGTTCGAGCCCGTATTTTAGCTGCGGGGCGTAATATTTCTCCATGAAATCTACGGATACCATTGGACCGCGCTGCGTGCAGATGTCCTCTCCGAAAAGGACGGCGTGCGGGAATATCCCTTCCTTGACAGCCTGCGCGATCAGGCGAGACTGGCAGCGTCCCTGGGCTCCTCCAATCTCCATGAGCTTGCGCGCATGATCCGGATAGAGACCTATGATGCAGAAATAATTCTCGTATCCGAAGTCGAAGAACCATGTTATCTTTGCCCCGGCATTCCATTGTGCGGGCATCCAGAGCATGTCGCCGCAGTTCTTCTGCATGTCAAGCAGGCAGTCGCGGA
>JANYBI010000708.1 GCA_025360875.1 Lentisphaerota bacterium | reverse complement strand
TCCAGAAACCAAGCATCCTCAGATAGACCTTGGAACCCGTTGTCGGAATACCTTCACCGGGAGGATAGAAAGTCGCGTAGAACCCGACAACCCTGTTTTGATTGTCGACGGCTACAGAGATAGATTCGATGACGTATCCCTTCGTGCGTTTCTGCAGGATCTCATCGATATATGTGTAGATCTTTCCCTCGGCTCCGAAATCCTTGGGTATTGGCTTTGTTTCCGGAGATTTCACAAGTTTTATGTCGGTGAATTCCTTGTCGATTTTCTCAAAGACTCCCAGCGGAGCGGCCTCTGAAATACCATAGCTCTTCCCGGTCATTGACCTGTATATCATGAATCCGACGATGATAATGACCAGTGGAATTACCACGAACTTCAATATCGGAATGATTTTCTGGAACGCGCCGGGTCCGGCATCATCTGAAGATTCTTCTTCGGTCGAAGTCTTGAGCTTTTTGCCAGTGTTGAAATTGTAGCCGCATCCTATGCAGATTACCATCTCCGGAGCCCCGAGTGCTTTGCAGAAAGGACATTCCTTAATGTCTCTTCCATCTTCCGCAGCCTGTGGAATAGCGAGTTTTACGCCACATTTGCACGAAAGTCCCTTGCCCCCGTGTTCATTTTCAAATGTGTACTTCTCCCGACATTCGGGACACTGAATGAAAATAGCCATTATCGCTCCTCTGTCAGTTATTAGTTAAATCCTACTTTTCCCCATCCATCCATCCATCCATCCATCCATATCTTCATCATCATTGAATATGGTTTATATGTCTTCCAATGATGAACATCGCAGCCAGTATCAGTCCGCATGGGCCGAAGACCATCAGGATGAAAATCCACATTTGTCTTCCAGTGAAATCAGCCAGTGCGCTTTTCAACAGCTGGAATTCCCCGGCCAGCAGGAAGGCCACTCCTTGGGCGTATACCATGAGGGCAGCCGAACAGATGGCGATTCCCGTGAGAAATACGCCCAGCGAGAGCATCATAAGCCCCAGGAAAACCAGAAGTATGGCGAGTCCAATGCAGGTGATGAAGCATAAAATCATAAGTGGGCTGAAAATCCCGGGCATTATGTCGTTGATGTAGCGGAGGAATTTCATCCATATCGGGGCGCCGTCATCGATGTGTATAACGGTCTCCATCCTCTGTTTTGTCTTGAGGTTGAATCCACATTTGACGCAGACGATCACGCCTGGCTCGAGCAGATGCTGGCAGTTTGGACAGGCTTGTGGTGACGGCGAATGGAAGATGTTTCCACATCCTGAGCATTCAAACATTCTTCCTGCGTCATCATCATCGACGCTATAACCCTTTCCGCAGTGAGGGCACTTGAATTCTATCATTGGACAGGGCTCCCGTTATCAACTGCCTGCTACCATATCCGGAAAACAAATGAAATTCAAGAAGCTTGAAGAAGCGGGTCAATCTTTATAGTGTTTCCAAATGATAAAGAACCGCCGGGCCCGAAAGCCCGGCGGTTTATATTCAAGGATTATTTATCTGACTTCGAAATACTTGTTCAGAAGACCATCGTATTCAGCCTGTGACTGGGCACGTTGATCTGCAGTCAGATTGTCATTTGAAAGGCTCTTTTTCAATCCTAGCATATTCCTGAAATCGGCAGTGAGCGCCTTCGCATCTGCGCCTGACATGCTCTGGTTTGACATGGCGCTGGTGAAGGAATCCTTCGCATAGACGTCTTTGCCAAACCTGTATGTCGGCATTTGCTTTCCATCGGTGTCATGTTTTTCCGCCCAGATATTGGCGCTTGCGACATTCAGTGAGCTTCGGAGACTGGTCATCTCGTCTTTCGTAAGTTTCCCGTCGGATTTGAAGGAACTCTCCATGTTTGCAATCTCCTGCTGCTGGCTCTGGAGGCTCTTTGTCTCTTCAGGCGTAAGATAGCCCTTGTCAATGCCATGCTGAATACGTTTTTCCTGGTTGCTCTGACGCTTGTCGACATAGTTCTCACGTTTGGTCTCATTCACCTTGACAGAAGTCTGCTTGTCTGCCTTGGCTACCTTGCATTTGCCACTCTTTCCGTCGGCTTTGTGCGTCCCTTCAGCCTGTGCCATGATTGCAGTTCCCAATACTAACCCCGCAGCGATCGCCATCATCATTATGATTTTGTTTTTCATGTTCCTTCTCCTGTTAAGTTTTAGTTCCTATCCGTTCTTTTCATTAGTAACTACACCGGCCGGAAGTGAAATCTTTCACTGGGATTGGAAAAATGTTGAAAAAAGATTTTGGAAAGCTTACCCTGGAATATTGCCGCGTTTCCCCCTGACCAGCGAGAAGCATATCCCTATGGCGCAGAGGACAGCGAAAATGGCGAAATCGGTACGGATGGTCTCCATGAAGGCGGAAATGTTGCCAGCACTGATTTTGACTTTTCCAAGATGGATAGAAGCGGCCAGCATCACGATTGCCATGCTGGACATCTGTCCGAGAAGGCGCATGGTCCCAAGAATGCTTGAGGCGATTCCATAATGCTCCTTGTCCACCGCACTCAATGCCGCGTTGGTATTTGGGGACGAGAAAAGGGCGAACCCCAGCCCAAGGAAGAAGAGATCAGCTACGATCAGGTGGACAGGTGTCTGGACAGTCATGAAGGAGAGGCAGAGAAGTCCGGCTGTGAGAATTCCCATGCCAATTGAGGCGAGTCTGCCCGGATCGAAGCTGTCAGACATCCTTCCAATCAGCGGAGAAAACAATGCCTGGGTAAGTGGCTGGACCAACAGCAGCATTCCAGCTTTTGACGGTGTGAACTCACGTGCATATTGGAAGTAGAGACTGAGAAGATACCCGATTGCGAAAGTCGCGCTGTAATTGATAAGCGCTGCCAGGTTGGAAAAGATGAAGATCCTGTTTTTTTTGAACAGACGCATCTGGAGTATCGGTTCATTGGTGATGAGTTCTATACGGAAAAACATTGCTGCCAGAATTGCGCCTATGACAATCAGTATGACTCCAGCAGGACTTGGCAGAATTCCAAATCCGGACATCACCGATATGATTGAAAGACCGTAAAGGAATGCGCCCCGGATGTCCATGCCGATCCTGTGTCCCGAAGAGAAATCTGTCCCGAGTGTAAATGACATGAGGAGCACAAGTGATGAACACATGACGGCGTTGATGAGGAAGATGCTCCGCCAGCCGATATGTTCTACGATGAAGCCTCCCAGTACCGGTCCCATCGATAGGCCTATATAGACGCAGGCGACGTTCAAGCCCAGGGCTTTTCCGCGCTCGCCTTCTGAATATTCGTGCATTATCAGCGACACAGAACTTGAGAACTGCATCGCCGCGCCGACCGCCTGTATGACCCGGAAAAAGATAAGCTCATAAATGCCGGTGGAAAGGCCGCAGAGGATGGAGCCGATTACAAAGACGCACATGCCGCTGGTGAAGATTTTCTTATGCCCTACCCCGTCCGCGATCCTTCCGAAAGGGACAAGCAGCATCGGAATAACGAGGAGATAGGATGATACGACCCAGTTCAATATCAGATTGTCGCATCCGAAGCTCCTCTGGATCGAGGGGAGGGCGATATTGACAGAAGATGCCAGGAAAGGTGTGACAAATACGCTTAGGTTTGCAGCCGCAAGTATTATCTTCTTTTCAGTGTTGCGTTCCATAATGCCAATATTTGCAAGGTTTCCTTAAAGTCTTATGAAATTGCCGACTGCTTAAGATACAGCCGGTGACTTAATTTTAAATACTGCCTGCGCAGAGGATGTTGACATTTGCATTTTATTTCACAGCCATCCCATAGGATTTTGTAAATTTGAAAGGTGACGGATCCGGATTATCCTAAATTTCAACCACAAAAGAAAGGATAATCCAATGAATCCGTCGAGGCATAAGATGACAGTATTGGCGCAAATATTCAAACTC
>JANYBI010000518.1 GCA_025360875.1 Lentisphaerota bacterium | reverse complement strand
CAACAACAGGAAAGCTGAAGCAGCGCTGGAAAAGATGAGGGTGCTATCCAAGAAAATACTGGACTCTTCAACTCCAGGAGTCAAAAGGAGGAAAAAGAAATAATGAGTTCAAAACTCGCTTAACTTAGCGCCATTCGGGTCAAACCCTACACTATCAACTGATGGGATTGACAGGAATGCCCCCTGAACTGACCTGCTGTGCACAGGACGGCAGGGGCGGAGGGATGGCGGTAGCCTGGATATTTCATGAACCACCAAGGCACAAAGGCACAGAGTATTTTTCCTTGTGGAAAGAGTTTTTGAGATCCGGTTTGGATAGAACAGGCAAACCACCCCTTACCCCGCGCATGTTCTTGCAGTCCGCCGGAACAAGAACCAGACCGTAATAAACACGGAAATGACGGAACGTATTGAAAAATTTCATTTCCTGAACAGATTGCCTATGAACTGAACCTTCGGTTTCTGCGAGCTCTTCCAGGGGATGACGTGCGGGATGCCGGGATAGACATCGAAGAAGTTGTCCGGAACCGGTTTCCTTCCGTCCAGATCCAAACATATGCCCCACACAAACGTATCGCTCGAAAAGACAACACTATCTTTCTCCTGGCGCACCGAGAGATACGGCTTTGCCCATTTTAAATCCTTGAAGAACGGGAGGAAGAGCCGGTTGCGTGCAACTGTGACGCCATCCTGGACCAGCATTGCAAAGGTGCCTGAAGCCGATTGGTTCTTCCACTCGCGCATCTTGAACGAGGCGAGACGCACTGAAGAGTTCGGCGGCAGTGTCACCGGCAGAGTCTTGTCCTTCGGCAGACCGCCGGCAAGATTGAAGATGCCATAGCGCAACGTGCCGTTCCATTCCTGGGAATGCTCGTTCAGGCCGAACACAACGACATTGTCCTCCTCCTGTGCGACAACTACGTGCAGGGGCTGCATCGCCTTCCTGACAGACGCGAATGCCGGTGTACGCCGCAAGTAGTAGTCCACGATTGTCCAGCTACGCGTAGCCGGCCAGCAGTCGTTATACATCCAGAATATTGCCGATGACGTATCGAACATGCGGCGGCGGAAATTTTCGCAGTATTCGCGCAAGGCCTCACCCTGCACCAATCCGCCCCAGTATGTGAATTCCTCGATGCTCATCTTCCGGACATCCTTGCCGGTCCATTGCATGATCATCTGGTCCGGGAAACTCGGTTCGCCCCAGCTGTCCACGGAGTTGTCGTGAACCTGCCACGCAAACGATTGCACATGCCGTTGCCCTTCCGGCAGGCATGCGAGCATCGTTGGCAGGGAAGTCGGCCCGAGAGTGCCGCCTTCGTTCGGGAAACGGCATGCCATCTTGCGATAGTCGCGGAAGTCGGTGTTCTGCATGCCGACTGTCCACGGATGCTGATCGCCAGCTTCGTCGGCGTTCGGGTTGAGCCCGTCAGGCGAGTATGGAGAACTGGGCTGGTAATACCGGCCCGGATCTTCCTCCGCCAGCAGCCGCGGAATAGTCAGGTGGAACAGCGCATAGTCGGGATAGACTACGCCGTTGTCGTACCCCCAAGACCAGGCGCCCCATTCCATTTCGTTGTTGCCGCACCAGATTATCAAGCTCGGATGTTCCGCCAGGCGGCGGATGTTGAAACGCGCTTCATCCTTGACGCTGTTGTGGAAATCCTTGTCCTGGACCGGATATTTACCGCACGCGAAAATGAATTCCTGCCAGACCAGTATCCCCTTCCTGTCGCACAGATCGTAGAAGTCATCGGACTCGTACAGGCCACCGCCCCAAATCCGGAGCAGGTTGAAGTTGGCTTCGAGCGCTAGATCCGTGACCTTGTCATAGCGCTTCCGGTCCGCCCGTGGGAAAATCATGTCCACAGGCACGAAATTGCCGCCCTTGACGAAGATCTTCCTGTTGTTGATCTCAATGATGAAGTAACGCCCCTTGTCCGGATGTTTGTCCTGGATGATGCGCACGTTGCGGAATCCGATGCGGGCCGAACGTTCGCCGATCTTCCGTCCGTCCACGGAGAGCGACGCGCGGACCGTGTAGCGTTTTTGTCCGCCATGTCCTACCGGCCACCAAAGTTCCGGATCGTCGACCTGGAGGGAAACTTCAACAGGATTGAGCCCGGGTTTCAGTTCCACATCAATTGTTGTCTTCTTCCTGGCCTCGGCGATCTCCAGTGTCAGCTTGCCACGGCATGGTTTCTCGGTCAGACCTTCCACGAACAATCTGCCACGGACAGTTCCCGTCTGCAGGTCGGACGAGAGATCGGCCAGAGGCACAAACGTGTCGATGCGCACCGGATCGCGTGTCCATTCCAGCCGGACAGGTTTCGTGATACCGATATTGATGAGGCGTGTGGACCAGTCCCAGCTGAACTGGCACTGCGGTTTGCGCAGCCAGTGTCGTTTATGAAGTTTGGCGTCCTGCCCAACTCCCCAGCCTTCGACCGGTTTTTCCGCCACATGGAAAAGTCCGCCGTCAAGGTGGACCGTCAGCAGATTCCTGCCGGCCTTGAGTTTTCCTGTAACCTCGATGCGGCACGGATGGAACGAGTTTGAATGTTTTCCGATCTCCTGTCCATTGAGCACGATGGTCGCGATAAGATCAAGCCCCTCGAAATGGAGCCATGACCGTCCCTGGCAAGCCTCGGCCGGAACATTGAAAAAACGCCGGTAGCTCCAGATACACTCCTCAACCCAGCGCGCAGCCAGGCAATTTGTGCCGACATACGGATCTTTGATCCACCCCTCCCGCCACACGTCCAGATGGATTTCTCCTGGCACCTGGGCATCGATGTAGCGCGCCTCGTCGGTCTCTTCCCGGTTCGCATACTCGCTACGTCCGCGCTGTCCATCCGCCCACCTTGCACGCCATGTTCCATTCAAGTCAAGTTGTTTGAGCATAGTCTCGTGTCCTTATATTTATTTGTGCCTTTTGTCAATTTTTAGAAATTTACCTAATAAGGTTTTTCATCTCCTGCCGCCTATTCGCAGATGAATTCCTCAAACATCCTCCGCAAGGATTTCGGGATGCTGACCATTAGTTCCGCTGTACCGTCGTCATCGTACTTCGAATCAAGCACCTTCCCGTTCTTGTGGGTCGAAGCTATGATGTCGTGGCGGGCGGGTGGGATTCTCATCCTCACGATCTCGGTCGTGTTTCTAGTTCTCCGTGTGATCTCGGAAACAAGCTTGTCCAGTCCGAGGCCGGTCTTTGCCGATATGAATATTCCGTCAGGCTGAAGCGCCTTGAGCTTCGATCGCAGCAGCGGGTCTTCCGCGACATCGGATTTGTTGAACACCGTGATTATGTCCTTGTCGCCGGCACCGAGTTCGGACAGGACGGAAAGGGTGGTCTTCCAGTGCTCATCCACATATTGGCTGCTGATATCGAGGACATGCACGATGAAATCCGCGAGCACCGCCTCTTCCAATGTGGATTTGAATGCGTCAACAAGCGCGTGAGGAAGTTTCCTGACGAATCCGACAGTGTCAGTCAGCAGGATATTCTGATTGTTTGGGAGCGTGAAATGGCGTGTGGTAGGATCAAGGGTCGCGAAAAGCTTGTCCTCCACAAGCACATGGGCTCCGGTGAGCTTGTTCAGTAGGGAGGATTTCCCAGCGTTTGTGTAACCGACGATCGCCGCATGCGGAGTCGAGGTTTTCTCCCGCTTTTTGCGCTGCGTGATTCTCTGCTGTTTGACTTCCTCCAGATCCTTCTGCAGCTGCGATATGTTGTGCTTGATTATACGTCTGTCTATCTCGATCTGCTGTTCGCCTGCGCCCTTTACGAACTTGCCGCCTGTCTGGCGCGAGAAATGGGTCCAGGCGCGGGTCAGGCGCGGCAGCGAATACTGCATCCGTGCAAGTTCCACCTGGAGCACGGCCTCACGCGTCGATGCGCGGCGCGCGAAAATTTCTAGGATGACCTCCTGCCTGTCGATGACGCAGAGCTTCGTGAACTTCTCCCAGTTCCTCTGCTGCGACGGTGACAGGTCGTGGTCGAAGACGATGCTGTCGGCTTTCATCTCCTTTGCGATGTTCGCAATTTCCTCGGCCTTTCCGCTGCCCATGAGGAACTTCGGGCTGGGATTTCTGAGGCTTACGGTGATCTCCTTTATTACCGGAATCCCCAGCGTCCTCATCAGTTCCTGGAGTTCGGAAAGATGTTCCGAGGCTTCGGCCGGGCTCACCATAAGATCATGGAATCCCACGATTATCGCCCGATCAAGGAAATTCCTGTTCTTGGTCTCAAACATTTCCACCGTTTTCTAGTTTATCCGCGTATCTGAATAGATTCGCACTCCAACGCGTTCGATATGTTCTCGCAGCGGACGGGATTGAATGGCATTTAGGGCTTTGACATCGAATCGATAGGGCAGCGGCAGTTCTTCAAGTTCACTGGCGATTGATTCGGCCTGGAGAGGACTGTCAATGCCCTCTATTACCATATCTATGTCTGATGATGCCGTTGCAGTACCTTTGGCCCGCGAACCGAAGAGGATGGCGCCAGTTACGCCAGTATGACGGGAAAGAACTTTTTGGATGAGTTCCTGCTCATGCTCGTTCAATCCTGTGTCGTGTTTCATTTTTCCTGCTTTCGCGCCATCAGCCATTCATGTAGTTCTTCAAATGCCGCGTGGTAACGGTCACGTATGGTAAGTACGGCGTCTTCAAAAGTCTTTATGTCATATGTGTGGGAAAGAAGGTTCCGATGATCTAGCATGTCGATCCAGATCTGCCCATCTTTAAGGATATGGGAGGCAAAGGCTTCCTTGATTACATTGCGCGGTGTGATGGGATTGATAACCGAGCCCTGGTATTCCAGATAATCCTTAAGAGTCTTCCAGGCCAGTTCAAGTGCAAACTCAAAGCGTTGTACCATTCCCTCTTTTTCCAATGCTGATAATTTATCTGTTCCCATCTCTATAGGTTCGCGCAATAGGACAATGGCACGGTCGAAATTTTCAAAACGTTGTTTCCATCGGATATCATTTGCCATTTTCGGCCTCCTTTAGAGTCCTATACGATATACCATGACATAACTAAAGAAAAGACCTGTAAGTGCGAAAAAAACTGTACTCTCTAAATCTACGAATAAATGTAGGTATGCTACTTTATAAACTTTTCCGCCCATTCCGCAAGCTGTTCACGGAATATTTTGGCGTTGTGCCGGATGTCCACAGGGAATGAGGAGTGCACAAGGAACTTCGAGATCCGGGACGTGAAATCCTTGCCGGCACCGAGTTTCTTCAGGTCTCCGATGAGCCTGTCATACTCGTCCTGGGACTCGGGCGCCATGTCAGGCTTAGGTTCCACGAGGATCACCGGTATCTGGCTTCCCGGCTCCCCGATGCCGACAAGCGCGCTCCTTGCCACGGCTGGATGATGGTTGAAGACGGCTTCGCAGCAGACCGAATACAGGATTTCATCCTTTGTCATGACCCTGTGCGCCTTCCTTCCACAGAACCAGAGCCGCCCCTTTTCATCATAGTAGCCCATGTCGCCCATCCTGTGCCAGACCTTTCCGTCGGCATCTGCGATCTTCGCATTTTCCGTGTGTTCCGGCTCATTGTAATAGCATGGAGTCACAACCGGGCCTTTGACGACTATCTCACCCTTTTCCCCGTCGATGAGTTCAAGTGACGTGTTCCATTTTTCAATCGGACCGCTGACTGCGCCAATGACTTTTATCTCCATGCCTTCAACTGGACGGCCGATGCAATAGCCGGCACCTTCCGCTGTTTTCGCTGCTGTCTCGGCAAGCATCTCCGTGCCTGTGAAATTCGCAATTGGAAGCGCCTCAGTAGCGCCATATGGGACATGGATTTCGCCGTCCGCGGAAATGATTTTCTTCAAGTCGGCATGAAGTTCCGCACCGATGGGGGCACCCGCCATCAGGACCCTTTTCAGCTTTGGAAGTCTTATGTTCTTTTCAATGCAGTATGCGCAGACATTCTTCCAGAGGGCAGGGGAGCCGAAGGAGAAAGTCACATTGTTGCTGATAATCGTCTCGACGATTTTCGCGGGATCCGCCTTTGCGGGGCGCGACGGATCCATGTCTGGTATCACTATCGGCATTCCAATTGCGACGCTGAAAAGTCCGAACAGCGGAAATATTGGCATGTCGATTTCCTCAGGACCGGCGCCATAAGTTTTCCTGATTATCTCGAGCTGGGTGATGTAGATGCCATGAGTGTAGACGACGCCTTTCGGCGGGCCTGTGCTGCCAGTTGTGAACACTATCGCGGCTGTGTCGTCGAGGTTCGTTTCCTCGCATTTGAATCTGGCATCTTTTCCCTGGCGTTTTAACAAACTGTTGAGTTTTGTCGTCAACGGTGGCGGGAAAACACCCGTGGATACTGATATTTTGATACTTTTGAAGACGCCAGGAAAAAAATATTTAAACCAATGCGCCTTGGAAACACCAATCATGGCCTCTGGCTCGGTCTTCTGGATGCAGTTCAGGAGGTTTTGGATGCCCATGCCTGGATCGATCAGCACAGGTATGGCGCCGAGCTTGAAGACCGCGAACACGGTTGCAATGAATTCAGGTCCGGGCCGGAGCATCAGCAGGACCTTCGTCCCTTTGGCAATCCCGGCATTGCGAAATTCGCAGGCCAGCGCGTTGGACATATTGCCGAGTTGTCCAAAACTGACAGGACGATTTCCATCCGCGACAGCTATTGCAGCGGTTTTATCCTTGAAATCAAGGGATGTTTCGTCAAAATATTCAGCTATGTTGGTTTTCATCTTTATATTGCTTAAGATACCTTAACGCCTATCAAACTCAAATAAAAATAGGAGTTATCCGCACCCCGTTGTTTTTTGCATGAAATCTTCATAAAACAGCTTGACATTTAAGGGAATCCAGCTTTTATTACACGCATGAAAAGCTTTTTAAGATATTCCATATGCCTTTTAATCCTGCTTTTATCGGCCGGGGTGCTTTTTGGTTCCATAGCGGTGATGCAGAAGGCCGTCACAGTTGAACAGCTTCAGGACTACAAGACTCTTCTCCCCTGGAAACCTGAGGATATAGTGGCTTTCCCTAAAAATGCCGAATGTAAAGAAGGAACCCTCAAGTTTGAATCGTATCTGGTTCTAGATATGCCTCCGAAACAGAAGGACGCCGATAAGACCGCGAAAGAGCTTGATAAGTTCAAGGCCAAATGCGCCAAGAAGGGAATAGTTCCATTCAGGGTCATGGTTGGCATAGACCTCATCCAGAAGAAAGATAGTAAGACTGTTAAATTCCTTAAGGGGAAAACTGAAATATATGTCCTAAGTGAATCAGACAAGAAAGTTTCCCTGAAGGAAAAAGTGGACAATGCCAAATTGTGCCCTACTTGAGGCGGCGGAGGCGGGTACCTCGGTGAGGTGCCAACAGGAAATTACACTATTGTTGTAGCTTATGAATATGAAAAAGACAAATTCATCGGTGAAAGCTACAGCGTAAACCTTACGCATGACGACTTGAAGTAGTAACCCAATTGAAATACACGGCACCTCAGGGTGCCGTTTTTTTTTTGCCCTTAAGAAAGCATAAGACCAGACCTTGAATGCGGATTGACTGCTGACGATTGATTTGTTTGTAGAGGCAATTTCAAAATTGCCTCCTTTGAGCTGATTTCTAAAGTTGGAGTTCACGGCTTTAGCGTGCGTAACCTATTGAATGCCAAGACACACTAAAGTTGTGAACTCCAACGAAGTGTATTGCCGCAACAACCGTTCTGGCTGTTTTGAAATCAGCTCTGTAGTCAAGCCATTCTTGGCTGTAAATACACAACCAATAAAACACGCAATAATGCGTTAACTACGAGCAATTCCCGGTATTTTTGCAGTTGGTTCTATTGTTTAAGCGAGAATTTCCTGGCAAAACATCCTTTCGGACATGCCTTCATACAGTCACCGCAGCTGATACATTCCGTATTTCCGACTTCCTTCCTGACATCCAGTCCGACCGGACAGACCTTGTCGCACTTGCCGCAGTTTATGCAATGCAGAGTGTCGCAATTCATCTTGTGGACAGAATATTTCGAGGTGAGGGCATAGATCGCACCTAGCGGGCACATCACACGGCAGAATATCCTCGAGATCAGTATGGCGCCTATCAGGAATGCCGCCAGTATCGCGAATCGCAGGTTTATGAAGCTGCTTTCACTGTATATGCCGGAAGTTGAGCTGTTGAAAAGTCTTGATGGAAGGGCTGCGGTCAGCGTGCCTTTCGGACAATGTGTACAGAAATAGAGCTTCAAGTTTGGCTCCTGTCTGACAGTGCTTTCCGGCGAACTGACCAGCAGGTCGGCATCTGCGAGCTTGTTAGGCAATTCAACAGGTTCCAATGTGATTTTTTCTCCTGGTATCACAGTCATGTTTAAAAAATTTCTTCGTTCCGAAGAAATTTTTTCTTTACTTCCTTTGCCAATGTATACAAAGTCCAGCGAGAATCCTCTTACAGGTTCAGTCCCGATATTTTCAACAGTCACCTTAACGTCCACATTTCCGGCATCATTCTTCTTGACCTCCGGCTTGGGCATGAAAAGGTATCCTGATTTTTCGAAGCCGAATATGAACGGGAGAAGCGCTACGAAGAATATCAGGAAGAAATATTTGCCATAGCGGAAAATTTTTGGCAGCATCAGCTTTGGAGAGGGAATCTTGTGGAGCAGGTCCTGTATGAGTCCGAACGGACATATGAAACCACAGGCCATCCTGCCGAAGACGAGTCCAACAGCTAGTATCGAGGATATGGCCAGGGCGGGAAGCTGGTGGACTGCGGAGCTGAATGTGAAGACTCCTATCGGGCATGCCATGCTCGCCCATGGACAGCCATGGCAGTTGAATCCCGGTGTGCAGAATTTCTTGAAGGAAATCCCGAACATGTTCAGATTCATCAGCCATGTCGCGATCACGGCAGTATAAAAACGTATTCTTGTGAAGAAACTCATCTTTATTCCATGTAACTCGTGCTTGTCCCGCCATAGCTTCTCAGCGACGGCGGATGTTCTGTGGTTAAATCCATATTGCATTTTCGATGTAGGGTTCGCTGTCTCAGCGAAGATTCTTAATATTCTTGCCTGTGACAGGCAACTCTACATCTCCATTACTCCGGTTCACCGTTTCTCCGACACTCCGGTTCTGTCTTTGAAGCTTGATGGATGCGGCACGCGCACCCGGAATTTTCACTTTCAGGTAGGACAGTCTTTCTGCTGCAGCACTTCAGGCGTGAGGCTGTAGATGTCGTAGATGTTTCCGTCCTTTCTGGTCAATCCGTCGTAGGAGGCTGTCTCAGTGAATTCCAGACCGTTGAGCTGCCTGGCGTCAGGCTTACCCGGTACCAGCGAAAGAACCTTGTGCCTTTCTGCGAATATCGCAGCAAGCAATACGAGCAGGCATGCAACCAGCAGAATTATTTTAATGTATCTCTTCATGAAGTAATCTACATCAAACTCATTTCCTGACAAATAGCTCTCATCAAGAAAGCCTCATTCTTTAGTATGACAGTAATTGGGATTTAATATGATTGCGTAGCGATCTTTGGACTGCGGTACTCCTGTACAGCTTTTTATTTTTCGCGAAGCTCGTTTATTCTCAATCCAAAGCGGCAGAGGGCTGCCGCAGTCCAAAGAGTCCGAAGACGGACTCAAATACAAAAAGTGCTATTTATTGTAGTTTCTTGATATAAAAAGCAATGGCAACAATAAATATTATAAGTATGAAAGTCAAAGTAAAGACTAATAGTGCAACTTTACCAAAAGAAGGCTCGTTTTGTTCTGTCGATGGAATAATATTATTTTTAGGTGGCACTTGTTTTTGTGCCTTTTCTTCATTTAATTGACCGATTACTTTTGCATTCCGCTCTATTTTTTCAGTCCTAATCTCTTTTTTGCTGTTACTGTTGGGTGTATTGGGAGATGTTGTTATAAAACTTTAGAAAACAACACATATCGGTTTCCACTCTCTTTTCTGAATCTCCATTTGTAAAAGCAAGATTATATCATCTTGCATTTTCCTGTCTGCGCCGCAGATTACAATATGTGTTTCTTCAGTGTCTTTTCCATAAAGGCCACAACTAATTTCAAGCTTTCCTTCTTTTCCTTCTCGGTTTTCCATATTGTCAAAATAATTTTCTGAGAGAAAATCGCCAATTTCACCGGCTTCCTTCGCGTTACGGATAAATAATTCATTAGCATTAACGGTAAGCAAATGTATAAATAATGAAAATATGAAGAGGGGAATACGCATTGATTTACAATATCTCCTGTCTGTTGCTGTTAGACATTGCATGTCGAATTATATACAAGATATTTAATCTTCATGTTTAGCGACTGGCAATGTACAACTGACCACGCTCATTTCTTCATCAGCACTCTGCCCTTGGGAAGGCGTTTGGTGAATCCCAGACCGTCGAACTTCTCGAGGATGTCTATGGACATGTTCCTGCTCGCACCGGTGGCATCCCTGAAGTCATTCACCTCTAGAAGCCCCTTCCTGGTGATTATTTCCGTGATCTTTTTCCGGCACTCCTCGAATGTCTTCGCGCTGATAAGATGGTTCCCGATGACGACTAGGGCCTTTTCGTCTACAAGCATCTTGATAACTGATTTGAATTCCGCTTC
>JANYBI010000626.1 GCA_025360875.1 Lentisphaerota bacterium | reverse complement strand
GGGAGGCGACGTTGCAGACCATCACACTTGATGTCGTCAAGTCCAGTGAGATTGAAGGGGAGCACCTCAACGAGAAACAAGTCCGTTCCTCGGTGGCGCGCCGTCTTGGGATAGATATCGCCGGTGCGACATCTTCCGACCGGCGTGTCGACGGTGTCGTGGAGATGATGCTCGATGCCACGCAAAATTTCAAGCAGCCGCTTAGCGCCCAGCGTCTCTATGGCTGGCATTCGGCACTGTTCCCGACGGGCCGCAGCGGCATGCGCAGCATCATTTCAGGCGAGTGGCGGAAAAACACTTCCGATGATCCGATGCAGGTCGTATCTGGAGAATATGGCCGCGAAAAAGTTCACTTCGAAGCACCTTCGGGGAAACTGGTACCAAAAGAGATGGATGCTTTCATTTCATGGTTCAACGATGAGACAAATCTGGATCCTGTGCTGAAAGCCGGTATCGCTCATCTGTGGATGGTCACAGTCCATCCGTTCGATGACGGCAACGGGAGGATTGCTCGGGCGGTGACAGATCTGCAGCTGGCGAGGGCTGACGGAAGTTCCCGGAGGTTTTACAGCATGTCCGCCGAAATTCGCCGTCATCGCAATGAGTATTATGAGATCCTTGAGAAGACGCAGAAAGGCTCCCTTGATATTTCCCGGTGGCTGGAATGGTTCCTCGGATGCCTGCGTTCAGCAATAACAGCAAGTGAAGGACAGCTTTCACATGTCTTGGAAAAGGCTCTGTTCTGGGAAAAGTTTGGAAGCAGTCCGTTGAATGCCCGGCAACGGCTTCTTCTTGGCAGGCTTCTCGACGAGTTCGAGGGCCGGTTGACCACCTCGAAGTGGGCAAAAATCGCCAAATGCTCACAGGACACTGCCGGACGTGACATCCAGGGGCTTATCGAACTGGGCATACTTGCCAGAGACAAGGGCGCTGGGCGAAGCACCGCATATCTTCTGCGTAATAAAGAATCTCCTGGCATCCATTCTATCTCCACCGCAAGCAACGAGGCATTACGGACTGGCTTCATCGCCCTTAGGCGGAGAGGAGATTCTTTATAATGGAATCAAAGACGATAGGTGAACGGATAATCAAGGCGACCATGTCTGTATTCATAGCCCATCTTTGCTTCAAGGTGGTCGGTTTCGCCCAGTTTTTCGTCATTGGTGGAGTTACCGAGACAGTACAGTGGGAATGTATTTACGGGTTTGCCTTTGACGGCGTCATATTCAGCCTGTTCCTAGTTGGCGAGGAACTGATCGGGCCGGCTCTCCTGCCTGTTTTCATTGATGAGAAAGAGAAGAATTCGGAAGAGGCCGCCTGGCTGCTTGCGAATACCTTGCTGACCTTCCAGCTGATCATCCTTGGTATCGCTGTCCTTCTCCTGTATCTTTTCCCGGAGACATTGACCCGCTGGATAACCTATTTTGATGCCGACAAGAAGAAGGAAAATTTCCAGCTGGCTGTCCAAGGTGTACGGCTGATGGCGCCGGCGCTGATATGCTTTTCCCTTGGTTCGACGACCTATATCCTCCTGAACGGTTATAAGAAATTCTTCCTCGCAGCATTCGGCGATGCTGTATGGAAAGCTTTCATCCTGATATCCGTGGTCATTGGAGTACAGTTCTTCGGCCTTTCGTGGAAGGCGCTCGTTTTCGGCGTAGTCTTCGGGAGTGTCACAAAGCTGATTACCCACCTGATCGGACTTGTCCATCAGCTGCATTTTATCCGCCCGTCGTTCAAGATCGGAAATCCTGCCTTCAAGAAAATGCTGATCCTGATGCTCCCACTGTTCATAGGCATTGTTTTCGCGAAGGGCAGGGATTTTTATAATAACATTACCGTCCTTAGTTCATTGGATGCCGACGGTCTGATCAAGGCCAACGCATACGGGCGAAAGCTTTTCCAGGGCTTTGCAATGATCATCCCGTATGCCCTGTCCATTGCAATGTTCCCGTTTTTCTGTGACCTGGTTTCAAAGGACAACAAGGAGAAGCTCGGGGAAATATTGACCATATCCGGAAGGATGCTGCTGGTGATATTTGTTCCGATGTCGTTGGTGGTCGTCATATATGGCCCGGAACTGGTCAAGCTTCTTGTGATGGGAAAATTTTCGCAGGAAGATGCGCGTCTCGCAGGCATCTCGATGGCCTGCTACTCATTGGTATTGCCGGCATACGGGCTGGAAATGCTTCTGATGCAGGCGTTTTTCGCCAGGAAGAAAATGTATCTTATAACGTTTGTCGGCATAGGCTGTTCGGCATTGTCGATCCTGATCAGCTATGTTGGAATAATAAAATTCGGGGTGTCGGGAGCGTCCGCGCTGATAATCATAGCCTCAGGATATGTGTTGTGCAGGACATTGAAGACCGTTATTTTGCTTGGTGTCCTTAAACAGGCAGTCCCCATGTTCAAATGGCGGGAAAGCTGCAGTTTTTTCATTCGCATAACAATTGTCGGAATCGCTGCCGCCGCAGCCGTCTGGCTCATATTCCATATGTTTGATGCCGGACTGGGCATCCCGAAAGGGAAAAATATGCTGATGCTCAAGCTGATACTTGGCGGAGTGATTTCAGTATTTGTTTTCCTGGCCGGAACACTCCTCCTGAAAATCAGGGAACCTGTGGAGATGTGGAACTGGGGAATGAAAAAGGTGAGAATCAAGAAACAACCCAATTGAATATCCAATATCGAATCCGTCTTCGCCAAGAAGCTATGACGGGACGCGGCAAGGAATATCGAATGATGAAGTAAATAAAGAAGTTGTGAGAGATATGAATAAGAATGATAATAGCAGTACCGAAAAGGGATCTCGATGCAAGCGAAAAGCTTGGCCGTACTTGATAGTTGCTATAATATTGGGCTTGTTTGCGGTGGGAACCATACATAGCTACCTATATGTACTTT
>JANYBI010000576.1 GCA_025360875.1 Lentisphaerota bacterium | reverse complement strand
GGGAGGCGCTGTGAAAGGCGTGCTCTGGTACCAGGGATGCAGCGATACCGGCCCCAAGGAGTCTGTCACTTACGCGAAAAGGTTCATTTCCACTGTTAAGGCCTGGAGAAAAGCTTTGAAGAATAATAAGCTTTTTGTTCTTACTGTCCAGATAAACAGGGTCTACGGAGTTGCTGGGGAGGAAGGGCATAAGGGTTGGTCCGTCATCAGGGAGGCGCAGCGTCAGGTACCGCATAAGATCGATGGTGTCGCTGTTGTCCCGACTCTTGATCTTCCTCTGTCAGACGGGATTCATCTGTCTCCTGCAGGAAACATGCTTCTTGCCGACAGGGCCGCGCAGGCGGTTCTATCTGAAGCCTATGGTAAGGATATTGCACATCTTGCGCCGGAACCTTCAAAGGCTGTCCGCAGGAAGGCTGGAATGGAAATTGAACTTCATTTTGCGAATGTCGCAAGCAGGATAGACACAATCAACAACGCTGTGATACCATTTAAGGTCGAGGATGAAAAAGGAGATGTCCCTGTAAGCAAGCTAGCATATCAGTTCAATAATTCCATTATTCTCGAATTGGGCAGGAAGCTTGAGGGCAAGGCCGTCATACATGGAGCTTATGGAACTGATCCGGTCACGGTCCCGCATGACATGGTCCGATTCATTCCGATGCTTGGATTCTATGGGTTCAAAATTGCGTGAGCCGCTATTTTGTGACGGAGTCGATGGCGTTGTTGATGGCGTTCAGTGTCTTGTCGGTTGTGTTGAGATCACCTGTGTTTTCCTCAATCTTGGGCTTCGGAGCCGGAGGCACCCAGGTTATGACCTCGTCCGATATCAGTACGGCTCCGAAATCAATTATGTCCTTCCACTTTTTCACGGAACCGAGACTTTCCTTGGTGACATCGCTTATGTTCTGCCTTCCGACATTCATGCTTGATCATGCGGAAAGAAGAGCTACTGAATCACCGACGGGGAACGACATGTAGTCGCCCTTGAACATGTCGGTAAAACGCACGCAGAGCAGCAACGTCACGTTATGGATGTCGGACTTGCTCTTGTTGTTCACGGTCACAATTACACTGTTTGTGAGCCAGGCGGGCTCAATTGAAAGATCAAGGCCTGGTAGATCGGTGTCCAGATAATTCCTGCAGAACTGGAAATCGGATAAAACCTTATCCCATTGCCCTTGGAGCCTGCGTCTGAAGAAATGGTCGAATATCTTCTGCTTTGCAACATCCTTCTGTCCTTTGTCGATAAATATTTTGGCCTTCTGGAAATCGGGGCTGAAATATCCGGCACCGGTCGTAATGCTGCGATATGTGTTTATGATCACCCGGCCTTCCTTGGAGTTATTGAGATAATTGCGCTTCCTGTAGAGGTTCAAGGTGTCAGTGACCTCCTCGATCTGTTTGGGATAGTAGGCGGCGGACTGGTCGAAATCAATCATGGCCTTGTCGTAATTGCCTGATTTCATCTCAACAACGCCGTGGAGAAGAAGTGCCGGAGCATGCTGTCCATCCTGTTCCTTCATGATGCCGTCAAGAACAGCCTTTGCCGAGTTCATGTCCGTTTCTCCGCCCCTCTCAATCAGTGCCAGGGCCAGGAGCGTGTGCGCTTCCTTTTCATGGGGTGAAATCTTTGCCGCCGCCTGCGAACAGTTTATGACCTCGCCCCAGTTGCGTTCATAAAAGGCGAGATATGCCCTGTCCCTGGCGGAACAGAGCTGATTCCATTCCTTCATATATTTCGCATTCAGCCCGGCGTATTCGAACAGGAGATCGATCATCTCATCCTGTTCAGACTCGAGACGTGTCCTTATCCTGTCATACTTCGCGGCATCTTCAAGGCGTTTCTGCCATACTCTTTTCGCTTGTTCCCTGTCGACACCCATGCCTGTCACAATATCATATCCGGTCATTCCCGCGATGTCGGTTATTGCACCGGAAGTCACCTTGTATATCGAATCCATCTCCTCGACCTTGTCCTTGGATTCGAGCATTTTCTTGTAGACATTGAAGAAGCGGCATTTCAGGTTTGCAACATCTAGGGCGACCATGCCGGATTCCTTCTGCAGGATGAAAGGTGTGAGGCTCTGGAAGTTTTTGGCTTCTGAAAACGCCTTTTCAACGCTGTAGAGCGCCATCACCGTCTGGTCTATGTCGTACTCGGAACTTTTTTCATCAATAAGTTTCCGGTCCAGGTTTTTCCGCAGCTCCTCGACCTTGGGTTCGGCTTCCCTGATGAATTCCGGACGTTCGACTTTTTTTACAGGACGGAGATATATCGCGAGAACTATGCACAGGATGAAGACCAGCCCGAGAGGGATTACGCATCCCAGAAGTATCAGCCTGGATTTGTCATATGAGGCCATTGTAATCAGAAATCCTTTTCCGAGAAAACAATAGCTTCAAAGACCTTGAAGCCTGCTTCGGATTCCTTCCAGGCATAGGGCTCGAGTCCAGCTTTGAGGGAAAGATGCACAAGCGTGGTTTCCTTGTCCCATCCCTGTTCCGGTGCGACCTGCGGGAGGAATACCGAGCTGTGGGAATCCTTTGAAAGGATAATCCCATGCTTCCCGATAATGAATTCGTCCAGGGAGTTTATTTCCACGGGCGGAGTCAGCACGGATATTTCAATGACAACCTCTGAAAGCTCCTCGATGCTCCTCATCTTTTTGAAACGTGGATCCCCGAAGGCGGAGTTCAATGCGTTGTGTATGATATTGTCGCATAGGGGTTCAAAAGCCTCTATGTTGCCAATACAGCCCCTGAGGGATCCGTCTTTGGAGTGCAATGTCACGAAGCATGAGCGGATCTCATGGAACTTCTGCTGGAATCCGGACGGGTCCCTTGGTTTCTCCCCTTTCAATGCGCCAAGAATCGTAGAACGGGCAAGTGAAAGCATGAACTTCCTCTCATCGGCGGAATAGGCATCAGTTTCCTTC
>JANYBI010000560.1 GCA_025360875.1 Lentisphaerota bacterium | reverse complement strand
TCTTGGCAGAAGAAGGGAGGGGCTGGCAAGAGAGTATTCGGAAAACTACAGGAGGCTCTTGAATCTCGTTGAAGAAATGACTATCTTGAACATGGAGTTTCTAAAGGAAATTTAACACAGAGAACCTTTGACTGTGGAGATGACTTGTATAACAGGCATATTCACTTCACGAATACCGAAGTAAGTACATTTATTTGCCGGCCGCCGATAGAGATAGTGGCCTTCTTTGTAAGTAAACCGGAATACTTGTCCCCGTCGACCCGCAGTTCAGTGCTTCCAGCTAGCTGCGAGAGGATGTCGAGCTGCTCGCCAGCCTTGAGCGAAATGTCGGAGTTTCCATCATTACTGCTGTACGCAACTACTGTTACAACCCCTATCTTATTGTTGACTGCGATGTCATTGTATTGGGTATCGTCGATGATGCCCTGAATTTTCATATTGCCTAGGACATCGTTCATTTTGCCGGAAGCTACATGGACCAAATACGGTACCGCTGTCAGTGTGGACATCGTGCCAGTGTCGTAGCTGACACCCGCCCCTTCGACTCCGTAGAGCAATATATATAACCCCTCATTAAGCTTCTCCGCTATCATCGCGTCAGACGGAGCCTGCGCTAATGTGTCGGTTATCCATAGGCTCTCGTATGCCGTGTCTGGCACGCCATCCGTCCAACCATTGGTTATGTTCAGGAAATCCTGGAGTCCTATTACCTCGTCCTGCGAAGCAGTTGGAACAGGCGTCGCTGACAGATATGCCGACATGTCAAAATTCTTATTCATCTCGAATAAGCCATTCCTGGTGGCAACAGTATGGCTGGCCGTGCCCTTGGCCTTGTCAGGCATGTCATTGAAGAAGAAGTCAAATGTGTGCTCACCCTCCGTAATTATTGTAGTTGTGTACGAAAAGATGCCATTCTTATCAGTCTTTGTCAGAAAGCTTGTCTGGCCCGTTATAGGATTCCTGACCTGTAAAATCATGTTCGGAATTCCGATCTTGTCATTCGAGCCATCGACAACCTTGCCCTTGAATGTCGCCGTGAACGGGACTGCCAGGTCATTCTGCGGCACCTGCGTAAGCTGAATGCCTGCAATGGAATAGCAGCTTACTGTCAGAGTCACCCCGCTATATTCAGTCGCCCCATAGAGCAGGAAGTACCATGTGCCAGGAGACGGATTGCTGACCGTCAGCACTTCGTCAGTTGATGTTTCGACTCCCTTCGCATTGTATGAAGCGGATGCCGGCAAGTTGGCGAACTTCGCAAACAGGTTGCAGTCATTGGTCTTCGCGTTTGTCGTACCGTCCAGTCTCGCTACAAGCCGTGCCGTGCCGACAGGAACATCTGTAGAAAAATAGAGTTTGCTGTCCTTTGCCATTTGTCCGCTGTCTGGTGATGTAGCGCCATTGCCCAGAGGGGAGACCGGAGGATTCGACAAACCGACCGTACCCATCGCGCCCGTGAGGCTGAGATCGCTGTAATAAGAACTGTACTTAGCCTTAATCTTGTAATAGCATGGGCCGACAACTGGTGTATCTTCATATTCCAAAAACTTTCCAGCGTCCGCAATGCCCGCGACGCCAAATGCATTATCAACAGTGGTAAACTTGCTGTCGGTAAATCGGCAGACTTCATATGAAGTTGCGCCCGGTACCGCGCTCCATGTCACGACTATCCTGTTAAGGTATGTGGCGCTGGCGGTAACAGAGGCAGGCCCTTTCCTGGAAAGGTATCCGGTGTTGGGCTTGCTGATCACAGTTATCCCGTTCTGATTCTTCGCCGCTATCCAATAGTAATATTTATTCAAAGGGGAACCGGCCTGGGGAACGAAGTCGACGCCGAAATCATCGCTGAAGTCGTCATAGTACAACGCCGTCGTTTTGGCATGGGGCATGTCGACCGAAGGATTTGGCGCAGGCGTCGACGCCACCGTACGGAACACCATATATGAAGTGGCACCAGGCACCTTTGCCCATTTGACGCTGATCCTGTCAAAGTATGTGCCGTCCGAGGCGTTGACGGCTCCGGGAACAGAAGGTGTTTTCGCGACATAGCCTGAATTCCCCGAGCTGAACTTGCTTATACCGTCCATTATCGACGCTGCATAGTATGTGTTTTTCGCTCTGGCGAAATAATAGTAATTGCAATTTTTTTCTGCCGTACTGTCCTCGAATACGCAACCTGCTGTTTCACCGAGATTGATAAAATTGGCGCCTGGCGTAGTGGAGTTAGCGGTGTTCCTCCATACTTCGTAGCTGGTAGCGCTGGCAACTGCTTTCCAGGTTACAACTACCCTGTCCTCATATGTACCGTCAGACGCAGACACAACAGGCGCAGCGGGAATTGCCGTACCTTTGGAATACTTGGCCATCAATGAGACTCCACTGTAGTCCGTCACACCATAGAGATGTATAAGCCAGTCGCCTTGCTCAGGATTCGCTATCCGTACCAGCTCGTTCGAACTTCCACGGATGCTCCTTGTGACAATGGAGGCGCCTTTTACCACATCCATATCGCAGTCGCCTATACTGCCGGCAACCTTGATCTCCAACAGGGTCTGATCCGAAGGAACAGTCAGCTGGTATGTCTGCACAAGTCCTGCAATACCGCTGATCAGAGGCGTGACAGCAACACCATTGACGAGAATGCCTGTGCCTCCTGGCGTAGTCCAGCCTTGGAGCGAATTGCTGAAGGTGCTAGTGACTCCGCCTATCTTCGCCTTGATCCAATAATAATAGTCATATGTGCCGGGGATCATGAAAATATCGGAGGAAGAGGTAACCAAAAGGTCGCTTGCTATTCTTGTCGCAAGAGCAGATGAATCAGTGCCGCTGCGCCAGACATCGTATGTGGCTCCAGAGACTTCCGACCACGTCAGATCGATCTGACTGGCCTGTACGCCCTGCTCTGCGGTGAGCAACGTAGGAGTGTCAGTGCCAGCCGTGCCAAAGCTTGCGCTGAAAGTCACGCCGCTGTAGGCGTCGTATGCGCAGATCAGGAAATACCAGTCGCCGGCAGAAGGATTATCGATGGTGATAGTCTCGTCTTTGCCAGCACCTTTGGTGGCCTTGTAGCCATAGGTCTGGAGGGACGGTATTTTCCCAAATCTGGCGTAGAGGTCACAGTCGCCGGTCCCGCTTACGCCTGTCAAGGTGGCAGTCAGGAACTTCTGATTGGCGTCGGGCACGTTTATCTTGTAGACAACCATGTCGCCTTTGACTGCATCTGGAAGCGATACGCTGCCGTTATTAAGCAGGGTGTTGGTCGTGTCATCGAAGAAGTTCGCAGTTGCAGTGAAAGTCATATCGTGACGAGGACTGATCAATGTCACCTGAGTGCTCGCGGAAGATGGATCAACTATTGTGCCTTCACCCGAGCTCGTCCAGTTCACGAATTTCGAGTTTCCAGAATCCGTAGCAGAGATATCCTGCGCGGTCTGGGTATCGAACGTGCCTGAGCCTGTCACTGAACCTGCGCCGACCTGGTTTACGACCAGGTTCCCGGTGTTATGTGCGAAGTTCGCAGTTATTGACATGTCCTGCGTGACACCGGTGACGAGCAGCGGATTGTCGGTGGAGCTGAATCCGCCGGGCTCTGTCCAGTTAACGAAATGGCAGTCGGTGTCCGGTCTCGCCAAAATCGCCTCTGTTGTATCGGAACCATGCGTCACGATCTGCGGGCTCGTACCGGAGATTGTGCCGTTCCCGCCGGAGTTGAAAGTTACCGTGTAGGAATTGATAACGAAGTTCGCAGTGACCTTTCCGTCTGCCGTGAGAGACGCGTTTGCATTTTCAGCCTGGGCGTCAACTGTCGCACCACCGGTACATGTCCAGCCTGCGAAATGATAATTGGCTGCAGGTGCCGCACTAATCGGAATTGGCGTGGCCGTGTTCTGAAGGGTGGTGCTTGTATCAGGAACAATCGTACCGCTTCCTATCTTGGCTATCGTAAATTCAGCCTGGACATGTGCGAAGTTCGCAGTGATCGTCCTGTTGCTAGTCACATTGGAAACTGTCAGCGGATTGGATGACGACGTCACAAAACCTCCTGTACCAGTCCAGTTTACAAACATATAGTTTGCAGCAGGCCTTGCTGTCATCGCCGTACATGATTTGCCATGGAATACTGTCTGTGGAGTTATTCCTTCAACAGTACCGTTTTCTCCAGAATCGAAGTTGACCTGATATGAGTTGACTGAAAAATTGGCCTTGATTGTCGCATTTGCCGATGCCGTAAACGTCGTAGAATCCAAATACTCATTGTCGAATGTTCCACTTCCGCTTACGAGTTCCCAATAGGAGAAATTACGGCCGTCTTTTGGATATGCCGATATGTTCTTGGCCCAGCCTTTCTGCACGACAGCTGAACCGGACGGGGTAGTTGTTCCGTTCCCATCGTTTAACACTTTAAGAGTATAGTCATTGTCGACTTCCGTAGCAGTGACAATCTTGCTTGTGGCTCCAGGCGTCGCACAGGTTATTAAAGCTTTCCCATTTAACACATCTGCGTCTTTCGCAGCAGCAAGCGTAACATTCTGG
>JANYBI010000551.1 GCA_025360875.1 Lentisphaerota bacterium | reverse complement strand
ATGCCAACAAATTTCCGACCGCATTTAAGTCGTTGATTATGAACAACTCGGTTTTTGAAAGTGTTTAAAACGAGTTTGGCGTTGGGATGCGGTCTTCTCTATTTCTGGCAAGAACGCCGCCAAACAATAATGTCCTCAGATTATCCGGCTCCAGCACTGCCACTTTTCGTCAGGAGAATATCGATAGGACTCTCAGCATTTGTCACGTTCTCCTGGATCTCATTCGCCCTTTGTTATGGGGCGTTATGGCGAGTGTATGAACCCGGTCTTTTTGGGGACATACCGGCATGGATTCGTATTTGTTCGCTCGTCGTGTCGGTGCTTATTTCCGCAGCATTGGCGGTTTATCTATCAATCAGCTGCACCCAACCGCAAGCCGACGACGCGATTCGCGGCGAGTGAACTATTCTCCAAATATTTTTTCAGCTCTTCCCCAACGCCTTCGCCAGATAATCTATGTCGGCGCGTCCTACGCCGTTTATCTCAAGAATGAAGTCAGGAACTGAATATTTCCCGCACAGCCTTATGAACCGCGGCAGATCCATGCTGTTCTCCGTATTCAGAGGCAGATGGCCGTCAGACCATTTCCCCTTCGGTATTTCAGACGTGAAGGTTGATGCATGGAGATGCACCATCCCCACGAGGCCGGACTTCAGAAACGCTTCCGCCTCACTGTGGAAATCCCTGTCAAATACAAAGCTCGAGGTCCACAGGTGCGACGAATCCAAACACAGCGGATTCTTCATTCCTACGACGTGTTCCGCGAATATCGAACCTGAGCCATATGCAGGGAAATCGTTTTCAAGAAGGAACGAAAGGTCAAGATACTCCTTCCTGATTCCAGCAAGCCTTTCGGTAACGCGCGCATTCCTGAACTTATATTCCTCAGAACTGAAGAAATCATTGCATATCTTCGAGTCTGGCAAGGCCAGTTCCTCCCTGTAAACTGCTCCGAAAGTATCCAGATAGTTCCTGCCGCGCCCGAAAGATTTCACAGGAATATCCGTCATGTTGAATCCGTGGAAGACAGCCTTTCTGACACCGTACCTGCGCATCAGTTCCGCAGTCTTTGCAAAGGCGGCCATCGACAGGCCTGAATCCTCGGCCGCGAGATTTATCTGGTACTCATCAAGGATTGGCGCATGGAAACTCATTTCCAGTCCCGATGCGGCAATTTCAGAGATCTGTGTTTCGGCGGCAGTATTATGGATCTGGATACCGAACTCGAATCCGTGTTCCTTGCATGCCGCAACCCCTTCAGCAACGATCTCCCGCCAGTTCTCTCCGGTCAAGGCGTTGGACGTATATTCAACTTTTGTTTTGATCTTTTTCATTTTCAGCCAACAGATTAATATTTGGAAAATCTTTGGAAGATAGATGAGAAGTGGAAGTAGTCAAGGTGCAAATCAAGGGAACCTTTATCCCTTCTTGACGGAAACTTTCGTCGAAGCCTGAACCGTATCCATCCAGCCCCTTATCTCGTCCTCATCGGGGAACTCATTGTTTGAAAGCGGATATTCCATCCCGATACGTGAGCTCTTGGATTTCCCCAGCGGATGATACGGAAGGATGTTGATCTCAATTATGTTTGACAGCTTATTTGCGAGTTTCGCAATTTCCTTAAAATGGCTTTTCCTGTCGTTCAACCCAGGAATTATCGGACAGCGCAACACTGACTTCGCGCCCAGCGAATCCAGCTCGACAAGATTTTTCACAATGAGATCCTGCGGGATGCCTGTATACTTGCTATGCCGTTCAGGGTCGCTCTCCTTGAAGTCATACAGGAAGATGTCAACATTCGCCAGTATCTCCCTGTATCTCGCCAATGGCGCATATCCGCTTGTCTCAAGGCAATTATGGAGATTGTGGCGTTTCGCCTCCTCAAGAAGCGATTTAGTGAACAGGAACTGCGCCATGGGCTCACCGCCGGAAATTGTCATCCCGCCGTTTGATGTCTCATAGAACGGCACATCTTTCAGAACCTCCGCCATCACCTCGTCCATCGTCATGATTTTGCCAATCACCTCGAGCGCCTTGGAATAGCATTCCATCGTGCATTTGCCGCATCTCAGGCATTTGGCCCTGTCAAATGAATGCCCCTTGCCGTCTATAATGTGGCACTGGTTCGGGCATTTCGACGCGCAATATCCGCACAATATGCATTTCTCCGATATGAAAGAGATCTCCGGCTTAGATTTTTTCGATTCCGGATTGTGGCACCAGAGGCAGTCCAGCGGACACCCTTTGAGGAAAACCGTCGTCCTTATTCCCGGCCCGTCATGGATCGAGAACTTCTGGATATCAAAAACTATTCCTGTTGTCTGGGTCATGGATTATCCTCTAGCAACTTTATTTCATATGTTATTTTACTCTAAAACTTCCGAACTATCTCATTCCCGAACTTCCGAACTTCTTCCCTTTTCCTACATTCCCTTTTCCGTACGTTCGATGAGGGCATCCTGCCAGGACGGGTCCAGTGTTACAAACCTTGCGCTGTATCCGCTGATCCTTATCGTGAGCCCCTGATATTTTCCGGGCTCCTGCTTTGCCCTGCGCAGCTCTTCTGCGCCGATGATGTTGAACTGCATATGGAAGCCGCCCCTGGCAAAATATGTCCGTATTATCTGTCTCAGGCGAAGCATTTCGTCCTTTCCTTCCATGTCGCGCCTGTTCAACGAAATGGTCAGGGGATTGCCGCAAGCGCAGGAGGAGTGGGCCAGGTTTGCCGCGGAATTGAGTATTGACGTGGCAGTAGGATTTTTCAGGAAAATTCCGGGACCGCATCCATAGGACAGCCTGTCGTTGGCCTTCCGCCCGTCTGCTGAAGCCGGAAGCCTGACCCCGATGTCCGCACCAAACCAGAAGAACCCGGGATATGGGCGAACTCCGTCGGGGAACGGCCTGGAAATCACAAGGTCTGCAAAAAATCCTGACAGTTCCTTCGCCATCATATTCGTTTCGGCATTATCGCTCCCGAACTTCCCTTCAAGCGAACGGCATTGGAGAAGCATCTGCCGGTCGGGGAAATCCCGTTCCAGCTGCCTCCTCATCTCCGCCATTGTGAATTTCCTGTCCTCAAAGATGAGTTTTTTTATTGAAAGGAGGCTGTCGACCAATGTCCCAAGGCCGAGGATGTTGACGCCGAAAAGGTTGAATCTTGCACCGCCTTCCTCGGCGGCAAGTCCGGCTTCGATGCAACCGGTCACGCAGAGGCTCTCAAACGGGGACGGGCAGTTGCGCTCAAGTTCATTCCAGCGTTCAACAAATGATGGAAGGATTTCTTTCTCATAGCGGGACCTGGAAAAGGATTTGAACTTAGAATAGAAGGATTCAAAATCATTTTTCCCGCAGTCTTCCGTCTTAAGTAAATCCCCCAGAATTGACGGAAGGGCGAAACTTCCCGCCACAGTAAGCGGGTATGAATCACCCTGGGGCGCTGCTTCATAACATCCGACAATTCCCCAATCCACGGCACGTTCCACCGGAATCCCGAGTTTTCCAAGACCGGCAGTAACGACATTTTCATTGAAGAACGAGGGCATGCCAGTTCCTGCCGCCGACAACAGCAATGACTCCTCCCAGAATTTCTCCGAAGTGCTTTTCCCGATTCTTACGGAAATGGAGGGCTGCCAGACCTTCAGGATACGGCTTGCCTGCAGAACCAGCAGGGAAAGCGGATTCTCCATCGACTTTCCTTTGATGTCCGAGCCGCCCACAACAAGATTCTGCGATTCATCGCCTTCGCAGCACTTCATGAAGAAACAGCAGAGCAGCTCAAAGGCTTCAGCTTCATTTATCCGTTTCCTGGCAAGATCGGATTTCAGGAAAGGCCACATGTATTGGTCGAACCGTCCGAATGAAACCGCAGAGGCGTTCCCTTCGGTATGCAGGAAGATCTGTATGAACCAGACCATCTGCAGGGCCTCATGGAATGTTTTCGGCTTCCTGTCTGCGATGTTCGCACAGACGGCGGAAACATCTTCCAGTCCGGATTTCCTGCAGGCATCTGCGTGGCGGCGGATATAGATTGAAAAAGCATCCAGCGTCCTTCCAAAAGCCTCACGGTTCCTGCCTCCGGGCATCTTCTCCAATTCTTTCCTGACGCCGGGTATCCCCTGCCTCAACATCCGACCGTAGTCAACAATGATATGTCCAAGATTGGAATGGAATCCCGCGTCAATAAGTTCTTTTGAAAGATATCTGCTCCTGTCAGGATGGGTGAACCGCTGCGAGCCCATAATCAATTCATCCTCGCGGATCCTGATTGGATTACTTTCCGCAAAGCTCATCAGGAAATCTGCACAGCGCGAAATCTCCGGCTTCCCCCTGCTGGCAGCATATGCCTTGCCTGCGATCTCCGCGAATGCATGCTGTTCCTCCTCGCAGAGGATCATATGCCGTTTCACCGAGGCAAATTCCTTTTCCAACTCCACCCGGAGCTTCTTCACCCGTGCTGTAATTTTTCTTTCAGATGGCATTTCAGTTATTTCCTTAAAGCAATCGTATAATTCGAGCTCACAGGCAAGATGCCTGTGCTACATTTAAAGATTTTCACATTCCATAGGAAAATCTCCTGATCATTTCCTGCTGCGTGTCAATGCCCAGATGGTTGAAATAGGCGCTGTATCCTGCAATCCTGACGATAAGATCACGGTATTTATCCGGTTCGGCAATCGCCGCCTTCAAGGTTTCCGCATTCAGGCCGTTGACCTGTATCTGGAGTCCGCCAAGTTCGAAATATGTCCGGACAAGCGCCTGTATTTTCCTTTTTGAATCCGTGGAACCAGCTAGCGCCGCATCAATGGAGATATCGAGCGCCTGCCCTCCGAAATATTTGCTCTGGTCAATTGTGGCGGCTGATTTTATCAATGAAGTGTGCCCTTTCAGTGCCATTCCCGGCGTAGTCCCGATATTTTTGGCAAGAGGTTCGCCGGACAGTCTTCCATCGAGCGAAGCACCATATTTCTTTCCGGCCGGGATGTGCACGTTCAAAGTGTGGAAGGACGGTGCGTAAACGATTTCAGGATTGGAGAATGAATGCACGATCCAGTAAAAACTGTTCGCCAGTTCCGCAGCAAATTTATCCGCCTCCAGATTGCCGTTGCCATATTTTGGTACATTCCTGATATCCTTCAGAAGGGTATCATGGCCTTTGAAGTTGACGGCGGCGGCGCAGACAAGATCGGCCATGGTGTATTTTTTCTCCTTGAATACGAGTGTGTCAATCGCAAGCAGTGCATCAGAAGCATTGATCAGGCCGAACGCCTCAACG
>JANYBI010000476.1 GCA_025360875.1 Lentisphaerota bacterium | reverse complement strand
TTTTTCCGGTACCGGAAAAATTTGCGTCATGAATAAAAGGCACGATAGTGCTTAAATGATTTGATAAGGAAAGGAAATGCATATGAAAGACAATGATGGCAAGTTCATGAATCCGGATTCCCAGTACAGGGGCAAGCCGTTCTGGGCCTGGAACGGGAAACTGCAGGAACACGAGCTCCGCAGGCAGCTGGATGTAATGAAGGAGATGGGACTAGGCGGTGCGTTCATGCATTCGCGCGTCGGTCTCGGCACGAGCTATCTTTCCGAAGAATGGTTCAATCTCATCAACGCCTGTGCCGACCAGTGCAAAAAGAATGGCATGGAAGCTTGGATGTACGATGAGGACCGCTGGCCGTCCGGAGCCGCCGGCGGACTTGTCACGAAGAACCCCAAATACCGCATGCGCCTGCTCAAGATGACTGCTTCTGACATTTCCGAATACAAGCCGGAGGGCGGAGAGATGGCCGTCTTCATCGCAAAGATGGAGGGCAACACCCTTTTGAGCTACAGGAGAGCGAAGTCAACAAGAAAACCCGATGCTCAGAAGGATGAAAAGATACTTTCGTTCAAGGTCCATCTCGAGGACAATTCTCCCTGGTACAACGGATTCACATATCTCGACACGATGTCGGATGAGGCCGTGAAGCAGTTCATAAGAACCACCCACGAGGCATATGGGAAGAACTGCAAGAAAAATTTCGGGAAGCTCATGCCGGGCATTTTCACCGACGAACCAAACTACGGGCATCTTACCACAGACAAGAGAAGCTCCAAGATTCCATGGACTGGCAAACTGCTCCAGACTTTCAAGAAGCAGTACGGTTATGATTTGACGGACAAGCTTCCGGAAGTGATCTTCAGGTTGAACGATGAGGAGTTCTCAAAGGTACGCCATGATTATTTCGAGACATGCACTCTTCTGTTCACGAATAATTTCGGCAGGAAGATCTATGACTGGTGCGACAGGAACAAGGTTGCCTTTACCGGACATGTCCTTGAGGAGCAGTCGCTCCAGTCCCAGACACGTGTCGTCGGCGGGGCGATGCGCTTCTACGAATACATGCAGGCGCCGGGAATCGATATACTCTGCTCGCAGGGATTGACCCGTGAGGGGAGTCCGAAGCCGGAATATTTGACTGCCAAGCAATGCAGTTCGGTACTCGACCAGTTTGGAAAAAAATGGATGCTGAGCGAACTCTACGGCTGCACCGGTTGGCATTTCACGTTTGCCGAACACAAGGCGGTTGGCGACTGGCAGGCAGCACTTGGTGTAAATCTCCGCTGCCAGCATCTTGCCTGGTACACGATGGAAGGCGAAGCGAAACGTGACTATCCCGCATCCGTATTCTTCCAGTCATCCTGGTGGAGGGACTATCCTGCGGTCGAAGATTATTTCTCCAGGGTCAACTACATGCTGACGCAGGGCAGGGCGGTCAGGGATGTCGCTGTCATACATCCGATCGAGAGTGCCTGGGGCGTGGCCTACCAGCAGCTCACGGACAGCGGCTGGGACTTTCCGCAGGGCAAGGATGGCGACAAGAAGCAGCCGATCATTACGCTTGACGAGAATCTCAAGCAGGTCCAGCAGATACTGCTCGAGGAGCATTTTGATTTCGAATATGTCGACGAGGATATTCTCGCCCGGCACGGGAAAGTGAAGGACGGCAGGTTCAATCTTGTCAAATCATCATACAGCACTGTCATAGTTCCTCCTGCATACACGCTCAGGAAGAGCACATGCGAGATGCTTGCGAAGTTCGCAGAAGCCGGCGGAAAGGTGATCTTCGTCGAGCCGACACCTTCGTATGTCAACGCCGAGAAATGCGACTGCATCAAAGGAGTTCTTGCGAAATCCGCAATAATTCCTTTGGACAGGGAAGCCCTGATAAAGGCAATCTCGAAGGACAAGTCTGTCAGGAAGATCTCCGTGAAGACTGCCGATGGCAAGGAATACAATCCGTGTCTTTACATGATGAGGCAGGACAAGAACGGGCGTACGGTCATATTCATCTGCCATACGCTCCAGGACAATGATTCCGGCGAGGTCACGGTGGAAATTCCCGCGGACGGCGTGGTCCAGGAATGGGATGCGCTCACAGGAGATGTCTATCTTGCGGATGCGCAGAAGACGTCTTTCGGCGTTAAGCTGAAGACTGTGCTATACGGATATGGAAGCAGGCTCTTTGTAGTGGATCCGAAGGCCGATGCCTCGCTGAAGAAACGTGCAGGCTCTAGGGAGACGGCCAGACAGAAGATAGGATGCGGAGAAATCAGCGTCTTCAGGAGCGAGCCGAACGCGTTCCCTCTCGATGTGCCTGAATACTCGATAAATGGAGGCGACTGGAAGAAAGCGAAGGACATCCTGAAAGTCGATGATGCTATCCGTGACTTTGCAAAATGGCCTCACCGCGGAGGCGCGATGTGTCAGCCATGGGCCCAGAAGGAGACATCGGAATCGAAGAAGGTGAATGTCGCCCTCATGTATGACTTCGGGATTGAGGACATACCCGCAGGACCTTGCCATCTTGTCATGGAGAGACCGGAAAAGTTCTCGGTGGTCCTCAACGGGACCGAGCTGAAACATGATGAGGGCGAAGGCTGGTGGATAGACAACTCCTTCAAGAAGCTCCTTGTGCCGTCAAGGACGCTCAGGAAAGGGAAGAATGAACTTCTCCTGAGCACGAGATACGGACAGAAGGACAACCTTGAATGCATGTATTTCACCGGGGAATTCGGATTCAAATGGGTGGACGGGACAAATCCCGTAATCACCAGGCTTCCGACGACACTCAAACTAGGTGACTGGTGCGAACAGGGATTCGCATGCTACAGCGGCACGATGACATACTCAATGGAGGTGGATATCAACCCTGAGCTGGGAAGAAAGATCATACTTGAAGTTCCTGAATGGAAAGGCGCACTTGTGAAGATCCATATCAACGGCAGGAAGACCGGCAATATCGCCTGGAAACCGTATGAGATCGATATCACGAACTATGTGCTCAAAGGCAAGAACTGTGTCGAGATCGAGGTTGTCGGTACCAGGAGGAATCTCCTTGGCCCTCTGCATCACAACGAGGAATATCCTGGATGGACAGGTCCGGGGGAATTCAAGAGGGAGGACAAGTGGACCGATGAATACTTCAGGTTCCCGTATGGCCTGATGGGCGCACCGTCGGTTTCAATCAGGAATTAGAGACGAACCGGAGAGACGGCGAAACGGAGAATCGGAGACCCGCCATGGTTTTTTAACTGTGGCGGGTTTGTTTTTATCTGCAGGATATTTGTCAGGAAGATCTTCTTCTTATTTGTTTCCCTATCCATGTCGGATTCCTCCTCATGTCCAATATTGCCATGACAATGACTCTGTCCTACTCAACCGTCTAATAAATGGCAAAAGGGAATCTTTTTGAAAGCATCCTCGGAGATGATAACTTCTCTTGGATTCATTTGCTGAAATGGTCTTTCAACCGATCCAATGAGATGAATTTCATTTTTCCTTTGGCAATTTTATCCTGGCGTTCCTTGAGGACTTTCCCATGCCAATCAGGAGATTTGATGTTCTCCTCTTCTGCAGAGAGCATATCCCATAGAATCTCCATGGTCCTGATTCGTTCTATTGTGGACATCTCTTTAATCTCAGCGATGCTCATTGTCAATCTCCTGATTTTTAATAATAGACCAGTATTATCTCAATGACAAACTGTTGAAATTAAGGATGAGGGATAATGCTGGAGTTCAAGCTTTTGCTTTTCTTTGTATTTATTGCCGGCAGGATGCCGGCGCTCCATTGAATGTCACAAACGCGGCAAACTGGAGTTTACTGAAATCAGAAATATCTAACAACTGACAACTATCAACCGACGACCCTTCTTTGCCATAGAGACTATGGCTGCGGAAAGATTCAGTGGCGGGTCTGTTGTTGTGTTTCTCTTGCTCATAAATTTTACACAGTAAAAATTTATCATCCCAGCCTCTTCCTGAACATCCAGGTAGCGAAGGGCAGGGTGGTGGCGGAGATCAGGATCATCGGATAGATGTTTTCAAGCACGTCGGAGAACGGCATGTCCTTCAGGAATATCCCTTTCACTATCACGAGGAAATGCTTGAGCGGATTTATCACTGCCAGGTGCTGTAACCATTGCGGCATATTTTCCGCTGGAGTCGTGAAGCCGGACAGCAGCGTGGTCGGCAGGAATGCCGATGAGATCATGCAGAGCGCGAGGATCGAACCGCTGAAGGGCATCCCGAAAAGGACCATGCATATTGCGACCGTCCTCACTCCTTCGTCCCTGTCAGCGCAATCCCCTGTATGAAATATTTCTGGGCGTAGAAGAATAGAATGATTATGGGCAAGGTCATCAGGAACGAGCTCGCCATCATGAGCCCTGTGTCGGCACCGCTTATCAGGTTGAATTTGAAAAGGCCCAGCGCCAGAGGGAAGAGCCGTTCGTCGTTGACATATATGAGAGGTCCCATGAAGTTGTTCCAGGTTCCGGTGAAGGTGAAGATTGCGATTGTCGCAATTGTAGGCTTTATCAGGGGAAGGATGACGTGCCAGTAGATCCCGAAGAAGCCGCAGCCGTCGATCTTCGCCGCGTCCTCCAGATCCTTCGGTATGGTCATCATGAACTGGCGCAGTAGGAATATGAAGAATGCGGAGCCGAACATCGAAAACAGCCAAAGAGGGAGCAGGGAGTTGTAAAGCCCGAGATATCGGTTGATGAGGAATCCGGGTATCATCACAACCTGTCCGGGTATCATCATCGTCGCAAGCATGATCGCGAAGAACGTGTTGCGCCCCGGCCATTCCAGCCTGGCGAAAGCATACGCTGTGATCGTGCATGAGAATATCGTAAGGACTATGTTCAGGATGCACAGGCTGAGACTGGTCATTATGTATCTGGCGAACGGGACTTCCCGGAAAACTGAAAGGTAGTTGCGCATTATCTTGTCGTACCATGCGAGCGAAACGCTGCTCTTTACCAGGTTGAGGCATATATTGAATCCGCTGCCAGACGCGGCCGTCTTTCCCGTATTCTTCAGGAGAAAGAAGGATTTGCGGGCTACCGGATCAATTTTTTCAGAGTCCCATCGCAGTTCGACTTCTGTCCAGCCCGGTCCGCTGCAGGTGATGACTTCATCGGTCCTGTAGATTTTTCCATCCCTGGTCACTTCAAAATAAATTCTCGTCCAGCTGTCATCTCCCCTGAAACCAACATAGAAGCGGTCCGCTTGTCCGGCGTATTCTTTTGGAAGTCCATATGTGAGCAGCACATTTCCATTACCGGAATAATTGATGTCGGCCTGCTTGAATTGCATCCTGTTCAGGGTGCGGTCTTCAAGCCTGGCGTCGCCTGCCGAAACCTGCCAGCCTTTGTCCGAATCAACGACGTTTATCATGTTGTTCGCGCGGATCTTCACTTTGCTCAGGCAGAAACGGCGGAATACCCTGTCGAAGGTGTCCTGCATCAGCTCTTCAGTGAGTGTTTTTTCGGCATCCCTGGCAATTGCGGTAGCACCAGCATCAATTGCTTCCGGACGCAGTTTTCTAGGAATGGACTTAATCCCGGGATCCTCTTTTTTCCAAAGACGTGCATTCTCCTTCACAGCCGCTTCGCGGGCATCGTCGCTGATCCGGTTCGATATCACGAAGATAAGTCCGCGAACCATTGCTTCCAGGTATTCATTGCCGTATTTTTCCGGAATGCCTATGGATTCGGGATCTCCGGGAACCCTGGGTTTCCATTCCTGCAATTTTCCCAATATCATCTTTTCAATTTCAGGGCGCGACTTATGCCATACGGCGTTGTCGACCAGATCGAGCCCTTCCA
>JANYBI010000463.1 GCA_025360875.1 Lentisphaerota bacterium | reverse complement strand
CAATCCTGTTATCCTGTCAACTGAATCTTATCTTTGTCGAGGCAATTTCAAAATTGCCTCATTTTAGCTGATTTCAAAGTTGGAGTGCGCTGCTTTAGCGTGTGTAACCTGTTGTCGAAGATCCCGGCCCCGGAGGGCGTCGGGAAACGCAAAGACACACTAAAGTTGTGAACTCCAACGGGCTTGTTTCCGCAACTACCGTTTTTCGTATTTTTGAAATCAGCTTTGTCCGTCACCGACTTTCTCTGAAAGATCTATTTCCGCATGCGCATACATCGCCCGCTGGCGGTCGAGGTTCGGAAGGCCATGGATCAGTGCGGGCACTTCGCCCATCGGGGTGGTAATCGTTCCATGTCCCATGTGGTACTGCTTGCGGCCGTCGTAGCCGCACATGTTCACCGCGGCAAGCGCCATGCCGGTACGGATGCAGTCGGCGACAGTTGATTTCCCAGGGAAAAATGTCATCTCAAGCCATTTCGCATATTTGTCGCGGCCTGCTTCCGTCCGCAGTTCCTCGCTGGTAACCCGGTCTTCACGTCTGCCGCCGGCGCCAGCCGCAAGAAGGATGCATTCGACACCAAGTTCCCTGAGCCGGTCGAAAAGCGACGGGATTCCACCGTCCATGCAGATCACCATTGCGCAGCGCACACCTTTCACTTCAAAGGTTTTGAAATTCAAAGTCTTTGGCTGACCCGGATCCGCGGGATCCGCAGGCGGGGCATTTACATAATCCGGAGGAATCAGTTCGACTCCCGGATCGAGAGGACGTTCAGCCAGCGTCACACGGTGCTTGCGCTGGACGACAAAGTTGCCGTCAGGATATACGATGTAATGCGACAGGTGGCGTTTCGCATCGGCCTTCTCTACAAACCCGGCGGTGACAACAACGCCGCTTTCCTTCGCCATGGCGGCGAGACCGAGATATATCGGCCCTTTACCTGCGAGTTCCGCAGTTTCAATGACGTCCGGATACGGGCCGTAGCCGCTGGCGCTCATTTCCGGAGTGACGAGTACGTCTGCTCCGTCCTTACCTGCGCGTTTCGCGAATTCCGCAATCTGCGAAAGATTTCCGGAAACATCCGCGGGCTTGCTCATCGTCGAGGCTATGGCAACATGAAACAGTTTCATAATCTGTCACCTATGATAATGGTTGGGGAAGTTCTGCTTATCCTTAAATATTTGTTCTGTGTATCTTCTTCAAATCTAATTTAGCACAGTGCTCCAAAGTATCCAACGATTTATGAATCAGTATCCTCCATCCCATTTCACCAGTAAGAGTAAGGTAATGTGTAGAAAAATCCGGCTTGGCGTGTTTCGGAATATTACAATCTGTATTTTGATGTAGAGCTGTCCGTCACGGACAAGGGTGTTCTAGGAGAGCGTCCGAACCGTCTTGGGAAGTGAACAAATGTTCACTTGCCTTGTAATTCTATTATAACGGCATTCGCATTCTCGTCAACAGTGAATTTGGCATTGCTGTTCCGACATATATACTTAATCGCATCAAGCAGGGGAATGCCATTATCCAACAGCATCGAAACAGCAGGCTCCCCGACAATGGCTCCTGAGTCAGATCTTGCCTCATGCAGAATAAAATTCACTCCTTTCTTGTCAGGATCAAGCTCCTTGCTTTTCCGGCCAAGGTAATTAAAGACCTCCTTCATCGGGATTTCATCGAATTCAAGTTTATCTATTATGATGGTCTCAAGCTTTTTCTTAAGGGGGCCGGCAGCTTCTTCCTTCCTGGGCAAAGCTAAGGCTAGATCTTCTCTCCACTTCTTTACAATGGAATAATGATTCCCGGGGGACGGAGATTGCGCTATTTTGTTGAATTTGCTAGGGCGCTTATTCTCATCAACAACATATTTTACTAAACAGCCCGTAACAGTTTCGGTATCACCGATCTCGTAGCCATGACATCCTCCCCAAAACGCAAGGTCGGGCGAAATAAAAACATGCCCGTTTGAAATGCCCGACTCTTTACTGTTCTGCCATTTCCCCGTGAAAGTGACACGCTCGCCTACGTATTTATCAAGTTCCTGCTCAGTTCTGACTTCTGATATATTAACAGGTACATTTGCCTGGGCAGCTGGAAGCGGACCAGGCGGGGAATACACTCCAGGTGTTGGGAAACAACCTGCGAGCAACACCAATAACATTGCCGCAATATATGTTTTCATGCCGTTATTTTCCTGTCCACTGGCTCTGATCAACATTGTACCCGTTTTCAGTTTTCTCAGCTTCCACCTTATACTGCTTGTCTTTCTCCAGGCCTGACTTGGATGGGCTATGGATCCTAAATGAAAATTCATTCCCTCCA
>JANYBI010000393.1 GCA_025360875.1 Lentisphaerota bacterium | reverse complement strand
CCGAATTAGGAATGTGCATTTTTTGCACATTGCTTTTTTCATCAAGCTCGCATGACTCAAATATGTTGTGCAAATGCTTTGTTATCACGCTCCGTTCCGTGCCGAACAGCAAAGACAACTGCTTTTGTGTCAGGCAGAGTGTTTCCTTGCTCAAACGGACATCCAAGCTTACCGTCCCATCCGGGTCACGATAGAGTACAATCCCCCCGCCGCCATATCCGGCGTTTTCCTCATGTATAATGTTCTTCTTCATATTTTTTCGTTCATATATTTCGTGTTTCACAATTTCTTCCGTAACGCATCGGAAAAGGCGCAAGCAAATACTGTTCAAAACTACCAATGTCCGGCAGAATATAATAATGCTTCGGCCTTAAAACAAACCGCTAGATTCAATATACCCCGTATTGGAATAATAATTTAGGAGTCATATATTATGATTGGACTCCCTGATTTCACCAATCAAATCCATGAGGAAAAAGGATTGACCATGAAAGAATGCCCGAATGATAATTTTGTCGCGAAAATAGAAACCGACTACCTTGATGATGTCGTAAAGGAAATATGCAGGACATACGAGGACAGCAAGGGTATAAACCACATAGAGGGATTCAATCTGCCGAACGAGGCAGAAGTCCTGCATATCCTCCAGGATCTGATAGAGATCATCTTCCCCGGATATTCCGGGAGGAAGGCGCTCAACATCAAAAGCATCCACTACAATGTCGGAGAGGCGCTCTCAAGGATCTATGTCCAGCTAACCGACCAGGTCTCCCGTTCGTTCAGGTACAACTGCAAGATGAACAACTGCAAGGACTGCGATGTGCCGGACATGACTGAGAAGGCCATCAGGAACCTGATAGGCAGCCTTCCTGATATCCGTGAGACCATGAAGCTTGACGTAATTGCCGCCTTCGAAGGGGATCCGGCAGCGAGGAATCTCGACGAGATCGTCCTCAGCTATCCCGGCATAAAGGCGATAACCATCCAGAGGATAGCGCATGAGCTCTACGCCGCAAACGTCCCGCTCATCCCCAGGATGATGGGCGAATACGCGCACACGATCACCGGCATCGACATCCATCCCGGCGCGAAGCTCGGAAAAAGCATGTTCATAGATCACGGCACCGGCGTAGTGATAGGAGAGACTTCGGAAATCGGCAGCAATGTGAAGATCTACCAGGGCGTGACGCTCGGTGCTCTCAGCTTCCCGAAAGACGCCTGCGGAAAAATAATTAAGGGCGCAAAACGCCATCCGACAATAGAGGACAATGTCACGATCTATTCCGGCGCAACGATTCTGGGTAATATCGTCATAGGGAAAGGATCCATAATCGGAGGAAATGTCTGGCTCACTGAAAGCGTCGTGCCTGGGACAAAGGTCACAATCTCCCCTCCTGACCTGAAAATAAAAAGCGGAAAGAAGGGATGACCCTATGCTTAACAAAAGACTTCTTGATCTCAAGGAATCAGCTCTCAGGGCTCTGGAGGAATATCTGGATGTCGGGAAAAATGAGTCCGTACTTCTCCTGTATGATTCATATACAAGGGAAATAGCGGACGGATTCTATCTTGCCGCCAAGGACAATGGTACGGATATGACGAGCCTTGAGATCAAACCGACGGGCGGACATGGACGTGAACCTGAAGACGATATTGCGAAACAGATGAGGAAATATGATGTCGTCATCGCCCCGACCAGATATTCACTCACCCACACCAAGGCTTCAATCGAGGCGAGAAAGTCTGGAGCAAGGGTCGCGACACTGCCCGGCATAGACTTCGAGGTGTTCACAACTGGCATGAGGACAAGCCCCTCCATTTTGGAAGCATCCGGGGAGATATGGTGCGATGTCCTGGACGGCCGGCATGAGATACAGGTCACATCTGAGGCCGGAACCGATCTCAGGTTCAAGATCGGAGACTATCCGATACATGATGACAATGGACTTATCCATGAAAGCGGAACTTATGGGAACCTTCCAGCCGGAGAAGCATTCGTGGCCCCTGACATAGGTTCTGCAAATGGCACAGTGATTATCGATGGCAGCATCAGCGGCCTTCCATGGGACAGGAAGACTCCTTCAGCCAAAATCATACTTAAAGACGGCGTAATCAGCTCTTTCGAGGGGGAACGGGCACAGTCCCTGAAGAACCTGCTCAATCCATATGGTTCCAAGGCTCTGGTTCTTGCCGAGTTCGGTATCGGAACTAATCCGGATCTCCAATTGACCGGAAATCTCCTTGGAGATGAGAAAGTCAAGGGGACTATTCATTTCGCCTTCGGCAACAATACGGCTATGGGCGGGGATAACTATGTCCAGGTCCACATCGACTGTCTTGTCATATCCCCTGATATCCTGCTAGAGAGCAGACACGTCATGCAGCGCGGAAAATGCCTGATAGATAAATAAAAAGTGATACCTTTTTATTTATAACATGGAAACAATAAACGGGAACATGAAGAATGCCCTACTCCCATATCAAATCCCAGCTTGAGGATATAAGGTTGCGAATTTCGCAGGCTGCGGTAAAGTCCGGAAGGAAACCGGATGAGGTGAAGCTTGTTGCCGTATGCAAGACATTCCCGTCCGAAGCCGTGCTTGAGGCATACAATGCCGGGCAGCGGATCTTCGGTGAAAACCGTGTCCAGGAAATGGTTTCAAAGGCGACTGCCCTGCCAGCCGACATAGAATGGCATCTGATCGGGCATCTTCAGGGCAACAAGGCTGCAAATGCAATACAGTCGGCTGAGCTCATCCATGCGGTCGATTCGGAAAGCCTCATCGCCCGCATACAAAGAATTTCATATGAGACCGGGAAGAAACAGAAGATTCTTCTGGAAGTAAATATTTCCGGCGAGGAATCGAAGTTTGGACTTCGAGACGAAGCGGAAATATTGAAATGCGCGGAGTGCGCACTGAAATCGCCGGCCGTTGACCTGAGAGGGCTCATGACAATGGCTCCATATGAGGCTCAGGAATGCGAACTTCGCAGGATATTTTCAGGGCTCCGCGAACTTCGCAATAAAATAGAATCGGCATATGCTGCAAAACTGCCTGAGCTTTCCATGGGCATGAGCGGAGACTTTGAGGCGGCTATCGCTGAAGGTTCGACAATTGTAAGGATAGGAACGTCCATCTTTGGAAAAAGAACTTAAAATGAAGACGAGATTTCCAGCAGAATGGGAGGCGCAGGACGCCGTCCTCCTCGCCTGGCCTCATGAAAACACTCCCTGGGCTCCATGCCTGGAGAGCGCACAGGATAATTTTCTCCAGATAATCAGGGCGATCCTGAACTTTGAAAAGGTCATACTGGCGGTCGCAGACTTGAAGCATTCGGAATCTTTTTCAGATAAGATACCGTCCGGAAACATGCTGATATATGAAACTCCTGGCAACGACACCTGGGCTCGCGACTTCGGACCAATAACAGTCTTCAACGACGGAAATCCCCTGCTGCTCGACTTCTCGTTTAACGGCTGGGGAAGGAAATATCCTTTCGACAAGGACAATCTGATCACACGGAATCTCCACCGTCTCGGTGCGTTCGGGAATACCAGCATTGAATCCCTGGACTTCGTGCTTGAAGGCGGAAGCATAGAAAGCGACGGATGCGGAACTGTCATGGCCACATCGAAATGCCTCCTCAATCCCAACAGGAATCCGGATCTTTCAAAAAACCAGATCGAGAACCTGTTGAAGACCAGACTGGGCGCGGAAAGGATCCTATGGCTTGAACACGGCCATCTTGAAGGTGATGACACGGATTCTCATATTGACACTCTTGCGAGATTCGCACCCGGCGGAAAAATACTGTATGCCTCCTGCGACAGGCAGGACGACCCGCATTATGAGGATCTTTCCCAGATGGAAGAGGATCTGAAGTCTTTCCGTACACATGGCGGCGAAACGTACGGGCTTCTTCCCCTGCCCTGGCCGGAAACGGAATATTACGACAAGGACGAAAGACTTCCCGCCACCTATGCGAATTTCCTCGTCCTGAATGGCGCCGTCCTGGTTCCGACATACGGGGACAAGAAGGATCTGGAAGCGCTGGAGATAATAAAATATGCCTTCCCCGCCAGGGAGATAATCGGAATCAACTGCCTGCCATTGATCCGGAAACATGGGTCGCTGCACTGCGTGACAATGCAGATTCCAAAAGGCGTCATATGAAAATTGGAATAGTACAGCAGAGATGTTCAACGCACCGCTCGGAATCAATTGCCAGCAGCGAGGACGGTATCCGCAAGGCCGCTGCAAAAGGTGCAAAACTTGTAATCCTTCCTGAACTTCATGCGTCCCAGTATTTCTGCCAGACTGAAAATCCTGACTTCTTCGATCTTGCTGAGACAATTCCCGGACCGTCCACGGAATATTTTGGAAAGCTGGCGAAAGAACTGAAAATAGTAATCGTAATCTCAATTTTCGAAAGACGTGCCTCCGGACTTTACCATAACACTGCCGTTGTCCTGGAGAAGACGGGAAAAATAGCCGGTAAATACCGCAAGATGCACATTCCGGACGATCCCGGATACTATGAAAAATATTATTTTGCGCCAGGAGATCTTGGATTCAATCCGATAGATACTTCTGTCGGCAGGCTTGGCGTCATGGTCTGCTGGGATCAGTGGTATCCCGAAGCGGCACGCCTGATGGCGCTCGCAGGGGCAGACATGTTGATCTATCCGACCGCAATCGGCTGGGATCCTTCAGTTGACAAGGCTGAAAAACAGAGGCAACTTGATTCATGGATCACAATCCAGCGTTCGCATGCGATCGCCAATGGACTGCCTGTAATAAGTGTCAACCGCGTCGGATTTGAACCCTCGCCTGTAGGTAAAAAAGGACACGGGATCGATTTCTGGGGCAATTCGTTCATTGCTGGACAGCAGGGTGAAATACTTGCCATGGCCGGTACAGGGAAGGAAGTCATCATAACCGATGTCGACCTCGGACGCACCGAGAAAGTCCGCAGGAACTGGCCGTTCCTAAGGGACAGGAGGATCGACTGTTTTTCGGATCTCAGCAGGCGGTTCAGGAAATAGACAGCCAGTCCCGGTTCAGTTCATTATCTTACGGGCAAATCAACTGATTGCTTATTTCTGTTTTTATTCGCATAAATCTTTGAAATAAGATGCTAATATTGCAATCTCAATCATTATCTATGAGTGTAAACTATGAGATTATGGTGCCAGAAACCGTTTAAGTAAGATTTAAAAGAAGATGAAGAACGGCCTATTCCATAAAAGGAGTATCCGAAATGAAAAAGACAATAATTCTGTACGTTTCATTGCTATTTATTTCTCTAAACTGCCTTTCCCAAGACACTGTCGAGCTGGGAGATAAAAAGATAAAACCAGTTACCGAATTCAATTTGATCCAGCTTGACGTTAAATCGTTTGAATTGAAAGATTTAATTGATCAGGCAAAGTGCAAGATGGTTTTCAGTTCATTGGTTCCACGTCAAGAAGTTGAGTTTTACAGCTTCCCTTCTTTTGTCGCAAAGGAAAAAGGAATTATCTATAAGATAAAGGCAAACAGTAAATCAATAGGCTATTTTTTTGAGAATATTGACAGCAAGGAAAAAGTTCGGGATTTAATTTCATGGAGTGATTTTAATTCTGGCAGGATTCTAAACTCATTAAAATTATATGAAAAGCTTGTTGAAGAGCTCATGAAGATCAAGCCGGAATGGGTGATTGAAGCAAAATCTCCATTTAATGGGTTTGAAGTTGAAGTATTTGACGATAATTACTATCTTGCAAAATATTT
>JANYBI010000318.1 GCA_025360875.1 Lentisphaerota bacterium | reverse complement strand
GACCAATACCTATTGCGCTGTTTAGCAGAATCCCTTCTGAAGCCGTTCCTAGATTCCTCGCTAAAAGCTTGAATATTTCTTCATATTTAGGTTCAATCTGGTAAACTGGCATTTGGAATCTAGTTTGGAACGAAACTGATTCAAAAGTTCCAGTATTTTGCTTGTCGTCGGCCATTATATCAAATTGTATGATAGGAAATAAACTCAGGAAGGAATAAATAAATATTTTGAGGGTTTTGTCCATATTTAGGATTTTATCTTATAAATCCCAGGCTTCTCCTTTACGCCATGGGAACGAGTTTTGGGAGGAGATATTTTCCGCATCTTGTCTATAATTGCTACTTTTTCCTCCCAGGAAAGGGATGCGAGTTTTTTCCGTCTGGTGTCTTTTGCGGATAAAATGTCTGAAATGTCAGGATAGTTTTTCATATCAATCCTTTCTTGGGAACTTCGCCAGAAAAGATTCAAATTTATTGCAAATGTTGAATCGTTCTAGGATATCATTGAAAACAGGCAAGTCGAGGATTTTGTTTTCAAGGAAAACTGACAAGCGGATTAGATCTTTTGGTCGTCCGATATCCAGCATTATTGCGGCAAGATATTCCGCAGAAATAATCCATGTTTGCATTGAACCGAATTTTGTTTCCTTTGAATGATCCAAGGCCTCCTCGGTAAGAGGATTGAAGACGGGAAGGAATTGAACGGGCCAGCCTTCTATTTCTATGCATTCTCCATCAGGCTTGTATCCTTTTTCAGAGAGATAGGAATATATGGGCTTCAATGTTATAAGCCCCGTTTTTTCAGCAGGGATTACAATGAAGATATCAAGGTCATAAGTCTGTACCGGTTCAATATAGAAAGTCGCAGCAACAGCTCCGCAGACAGCATATTTGCTTATAATGCCGTCCTCAACCATTTGATTAATAGCTTTTAATGTATTTTCCATGTGGATAATATAGTTCCTGGAAATGCCTTTTAAACGATAAAACCTAAAAAGCTTCTGCCAGAGAATTTCACAGACGGGATTTAGGCAATTTTATTTGGGTTTTTCAACCGGCGACTGTCAACCATCATCAGTTTCACTTCTTCTTCTCGTAAGCTCCGATATCCACCGCAAATCCCTGCGGGCGATGGACACCGATAAAGTCGCGGGTGATTCTCAGTTCGCCGGTTCCGGCATCGAGGGCAGGGCTTTTCGTGCGCAGTTTGAAATCGAATTTAGACTCATCAATGAACATGGGATTCTTTTCGATTACGTTGCGTCCGATCTGGCCGTTGAACTTTCCGTTGAAGGTGAGATTATAGTCGAATACAGTGCTTCCTGCATCAATCGCAGTGTTTGCCGGCCTGTCATTGGATGCATACATAATGTTGTTTAAGACCTTTATGTCATTCGCATGCATTACGGATATTTCACCTTCCATGATTTTGGGATGCTGGGAATTCTGATAGGATGTGTTGTTCGCAATATCAACCGCATCGCTGTTGAAGACGTGGATTCCTCTGCCGCCGTTGCAGTAGACGATGTTGTTTTCCACCAGAGTGCGGCCCTTGTAGGCGCCAAGCTTTGAATTGTTCTGCGTATTTCGCAGGTTGTCGATGATGATGCCGTTGCCGTCGGTAATTGTTCCGGCCGCAAAAAATGGGACAAGATTCTGGTTGTGATGGCTTATATTGCGGCGTATGATCATCTTGTATCCGGTGTTGGTGTCGGAATTCCAGTTCTGATAAGTGGTGATTCCGCTGTTGCCGTTGGGTGAGTAGAATGCGTTCTCATATACGAGATTGTCCTCGATCGTCACATAGTCCGCATGGCTTGTGACGATGCCGCCCCCGCAGAACTTATATATCTTGCAGTGGCTTACGACGATGTGGTGGGGCTTCTGTTCGCCCTTGTCTCCAATATATATGCCGTTGCCGGAAGTCGAGGGATTGTTTTTGTTATCCTTCTGGGAAATAGCGTAGTCCAGCTTGATGTTATCGGAGTTCCCCTCCAGTTCAAGGCCGTCAATGACGATGTAGGATGCACCCTCCACCTTGATGGCGTTCCAGTTTTTCGATTTCAGCTTTGGCGCATGTCCGGGCAGGGCCTGATACGTTATAGATCCACGGCGGCCCGAAGTCCTCTTCGAAGGACACCTTTAGCATCTTTGCGCAGCTGATCG
>JANYBI010000307.1 GCA_025360875.1 Lentisphaerota bacterium | reverse complement strand
GGCTGCAAAAGGAAAAACTGGAGCTTTGCTGCTTTTCTTGAATCTCCTGTTTATCACAGGGAGAAGCTTGTCCGACACCGGGATTATCCTCTCGAGACCTGTCTTGGTCTCCCTGGATTCAGCGTCCTTCACATAGATGCAGAGCAGGGTCCCGTCAGGAATGGTGCCTGCATAGGACTTGCCGTGGCTGCCGGGATTCTTCAGTATCTGGTCGGAGTAGTCGTTCTTATTGTAGAGGACCATGTCGTCCATATGGATGTTGGTGATTTCACCTTCACGCATTCCGGTATATCTTGCGACCATGGCGAAATCCTGGGAGTCTTCAGACTTGAACTTCTTATGCTTCGGGAATTCCGTGCATATCTTGTCGGCTTCGTCATGGGTGGGCGGCCTTCTCTTCTTGACCCTTGTCTCGCGGTTCTTTTCAGACCTTGTCCTTTTTACGGTTATGCCCAGTGCGGGGTTGGTTGCCAGCCCATGCTTCTCCACTGCGTATCCGAACAGCCGCTTGAGGGCGCCAAGTTCAAGGTCTACGGTTTTCTTCGAGGACAAGTCGCCTTCCAGCCTGTGGTCCCTGTACTTGAGTATGTCCTGGGAAGTTATTGATGCTATTTTCTTTTCCTTGCCGGCGAATGTTGCGAACCTGTCCACTACCGATGAGTATCTGCTTGCTGTGGCGTCTGCGGTTTCGTAGTTTCCGCCTTTCGTGGAGAGCCCGGACTTCCATACCTTTATCAAGTCCTGCAGGGATTTACCCTTGTCCTTGTCTTCGTCCTTGTTGAAATTCCCATGCACGCCTTCCTTCAGCTGCTTTTCCAGCTGCGGAAACATGCCGATAATAAGTTCAAGCTGGGCTTTCGCCTTGTCCATGCTGTGGATGATTGGCGTGAACTCGCTGTCCCTTATCTTCCTTGCAGTAGGTAAGTGGTCGGTGTTCAGGGAGTGGGTGAAGAACCTTTTCTTGCCATTGAGATCCTTGTAGGAAAGGCGCAGATAGATAGGTCCCTGGCTGTCCGGCTGCCAGAGCCACTTGTTGCATTCCATGATGTTTTTCATCCTGTACCACCTGCAGAAGTTTATGAGGATAATATAGCCCAAATTCCAAAAAAGTGATAATAAAATGAAATGAAATTATTATGACTTTTTTATCTAGTTGGTAATAAGGCAGTTAAATAAATTGGCGGAGAGAGAGGGATTCGAACCCCCGAAACAGTTACCTGTTTACACGCTTTCCAGGCGTGCGCCTTCAACCACTCGGCCATCTCTCCGGGTTTTCCTGTAAAAAGGATTGTAATTATATCCCGTTTTTGATTTTATTCAATATGTTCGAAAAATTCATAGGGAATCATGTATTTATGGATATCTGTGATATCTTGTTACTCCTTCATAAATGCATATAGTTGCAATAGATATGCGAAATAACCATGAGAAAGAAACTCATATGAGAAATATTGTCTGCAGATATCTTATGTGTTTTGTCCTGTTTCTGGTGCTACTGGCGTTTGGTTCGGGATGTGCGAGCACCTATTCGTTCAGGAACATTGATTCCGTATACACATTCCAGAGATTCAACGAAAGCAGGCTCGTTTCCGACAAGATAAGCCCGGACACCGTCCAATACCTCCGTCTCAACTTCCTCGATCAGGAATATCTGGAGAATCCGGAAGCCGTAATAGCGAAACTTGTCGACAGGTTCGACAAGACCGGTGAGCCGGAGAGCGTCATCCCCATAGCCGAGCTTTCATACTGCGAGGGATTCAGGCTTGAGGACAGGGATGAGCTCAAGTCAGCGGCATATTACGCCCTCTGCGCGGAGTTCAGCTATGATCGGCTGTCAAAGGGACTTTTCAGCAAGACCAACAACATATCTTCAAAGCTTGTAATCGCTGCCGGCCTTTACAACAGTTCGGTTTCAAGGGGAGTGCTGTTATGGCAGAAAACAAAGACTCCCTGGACCAAGGATCTCGTGCTCGACCTCGGATACAGGAAGTATTCCATAGCCGTCAAGACCGACAGCGATAATCTTTTCAATCCTGGCTTCTTCGACAATATATGTTCCTCATATGACTATGAGGTTGACGGATTCACCAATACCTATCGTTCCAACGGATTAGGCGCATCCCTGTTCGGTGTCCATATGAAGAGCAAATCAGATGAAGACATGTATTATCCCAGGGCCGCATATATGCCGATGACCGCCGTGCTTGAATTCAAACATCGGGCAGGGGACGACAAGACACAGGCGAGAACTGCCGATCTCAGATTCTACAATGCGATGAGGACCGACAAGATGGATCTTGACGGTACGCCATTCAGGATAGACGCCGACTTTACAGTTCCTCTTACGATCTTCCTTGCTGGAAATGATCCGTCACGTTTCAGCTTCATGGGCCTGAAGAATCCGGACAAGCTCAGGGACATGAGCAACATATTCATCATGGAGCCATATGATCCTGACAAGATCCCGCTGCTCCTGATCCATGGCCTCTATTCCACTCCGGCCACATTCCTGGAAATGTATAATGATCTTATCTCAAGAGTACCGATTTCTTGCTTTCAAGAAGCAGACTCTTTATCCGTTAATTTAGCCAGTTCGAGCGACAAGTCAACAAGCTCGAGACTCATCTCCTTGAAGTCCCGATAGTTTTCCGTTTGGCGCTTTACCTCCT
>JANYBI010000306.1 GCA_025360875.1 Lentisphaerota bacterium | reverse complement strand
CGTGGACTTCGATCCGTCCTGTGCATATGAGTTCGCTGATTTAGAAAAATATGCCTGTAAGGGCAAAACGGCTGTAAACGTCTAACCTCATGATAGCGCTGGGATAAGGTTTAATGCTGAGTCCCAGCGCTATCTAACCATCAACAAGGTACCTCCAATGACAAATAACAATAAGAAATGCACGAATATTTCTATAGACGAGCTAAAAACCCGCCTTACCTGTATAGATATTCTCAAAATTTTTGAGATTGCCTATGACAAAAATAACATCAGCTGTCCTCTTCCAGGGCACAATGATGGGACACCCAGTTTCAACCTTTTCGACAATAACGCGGCATTCAAATGTTTCGGATGTGGCAAAGGGGGTGACTGCATTAAGCTGTATGAACTGATTTCCCAGAAATCCTTCAAGGAATCGCTTGCAGATCTTGCCAAGCTTGCTGGGATTGGTCAGGACACGGGAACTAGAACCATAGTCGCGATTTACGACTATAGGAATGCAGATGGGAGCCCCTGTTTCCAGGTCGTCAGATTCAATCCGAAAGGTTTTTCACAGAGGAAGAATGAATCCGATTGGAGCTTGAAGGACGTAAAGCGAGTACTTTACAAATCGCCGGAAGTGCTCGACGCCAAGAGCAAGGAAATTGAAATCTTCCTGTGCGAAGGCGAGAAGGATGTTGAAACCCTTATGCAACATGGGTTTACAGCGACTTGCAATTCCGGCGGTGCCATATCCGGTGTCAAGGACAGGAAGTGGCAGGATAATTATACTGATGCTCTTTCCGGGGCACATCTCGTAATCATACCTGACAAGGATGAGCCTGGACGCAAGCATGCAGAAGCCGTAGCCGATATCATGAGCGGAAAAGCTCTTTCGATAAAAATTGTCGAACTGCCGGACAAGGACGGTAAAAAAGTCAAAGACGCAACAGATTTCTTTGATGCCGGTGGAACGGCTGAGGAGTTGAAAGGCCTTGTAGCCAAGACCGCTGAATACAAAATCAAGGTTATCCCCGCATCTAATATAGTTGTAGTGTCTCCGATAGACCCGGAAACCACGAACCTAAGAGTGGAATTCGCCAATATCCTTATGAACAGGAATCTCTCGATGACTGAAAAGTATGTCCGGATGGCGGCGGTTGTATGTAAATATCTGCTAAGGCGGGGGAGGCTGTTTTATCACAATAAGTATAAGACGTGGGAGACGGCCATGTATTTTGACTGCAAGCGGCATTTGCTCCTGAAAATATCAAGTGATGAATTCCTAAGCTGGCTTTCCGAATACACCGGTATAAACCGTGCTGAACCAGTTTTTGAATACATTAAAAAAGCTATTGGTACGGAGGCGTTGTCAGGGGAGACGGTCGGCATAATCCCTGAACGATATTGGGCAAAAAGACCTGACGCGATATATATCTCGAACGGAATAGGAAAAATGGTCAAGATAACAGCTAATTCCTATATCCTTGTTGATAATGGCACTGATAACGTACTGTTTGAGTCAGAATTCACTCTGGACAGCTGGGATATTGTGGAACCGAGAGACCCGTTTACTGAATGTTCCCTCTTCAGTAATGCGAACTTCGAATCCGAGCACGGCCTTGACCTGTTCAGGATATGGACTTTGGGCATACCGACTTCTCCGAGATGTAAACCGCCTATTGTCATGACCGGAGAAGTCGGCTCTGGAAAAACCAGAACTATCCTCGGTCTCTTTGAGCTTTACGGGATTAAAAAGATGATCACCAAACTCGATGAAAAAAAGGAGGATGACTACTGGACTGTCACAAACAATGGAGGAATTGGATGTTTCGACAATGTGGATACCCATACAAAATGGCTTGCTGATGCCCTTTCGTCGGCGGCAACAGGGGTCGGGAACAACAAGAGGCAGCTCTACTCGAATGACGTGATTGTCCACATGGAGGCAAACTCATGGGTGGCCATTACAAGCGCAAATCCAATGTTTGCCAGCGATGCCGGTCTTGCCGATAGGCTTTTAGTTGTCCGGATGCTCAGACGTAAAGCGGACACTGCCGACAGCGTTCTTACTGATGAAATCATGCAAAAAAGAGATTCCGGCTTGAGTTTCATCTGCGCTGCAATATCAAAAGCACTTGCCGATAAGGGAAATGTACCGGGCAATCTGAATAGAAGACATCCGGATTTCGCCGATTTTGCAGTCAGGCTTGGAAGAGCAATAGGACGTGAAAATGAGACTATTGCCGCCTTAAGGCATGCTGAAGCATACAAGGCTGTCTTCAATCTTGAGAATGACGATGTAGGAGCCGAAATCATCAATCTGATGAGAAACAAAGGGGGATTTTCCGGTACAATCGTATATCTTCTGAAGGAGATGCAGGAGCAGAACAGCGAGTTTGACATGATGTACTGGACACCAAAAAGAGTTGGGAAACGGATTTCCAAGCTATGGGCGCATATATCCGACCTGTATGATGCAACCGAGGATAAGAGCGGGAGCATACGGACAATTAGGCTCAAGAAGCGTAATAACGGGATGCCTGATGCTATGCCAGCCCCAACCTCTGAGAAACCTGAACGGGATGTGGTTGAAGGAGGAATTCTTTAAGGTTGAACTAGAGTATGGTCTCTACCGGGGGAACCTTGATTTTCTCAGGGTTCCCCTTCTTTTTAACTAAAAATGCCAAAAAAGTACAATTTCTTGAAGTTGCTTATGTATTTCCAGTATTTAAAAGGGTGTTTTAAGAAAAGTCCTTATAAAGAATTTTAAAACTAATTGTTTAAAAACACGGTTTGAAATACATGTAATACATAAACTTCTGCAAAAACCAGGAGATTTCTTCGGTTTTGCTTAAAACACATCGATGTATGGAGATGATGAGGCCGTAGATTTCTTAGCTGGATGCATCAGGACATCGTGAATTCTCTTCATCCACTCTTTATTTTCAGATGCAACTTTGCCAAGATAACCATTGCCTTTAGTAAATGTTTCAAAGCGGAAAGCAAGTCCTTCTATACAAAATAAAGAGGTGATTTTTAATGATTGAGCGGGTTATGGTATTTGGATAAAGGCGGCTTGTCAAAACCGGCTCATGATATATAAAAATTAAATTTTGAACGGCTCCAGCTGTAGCTTATATATCCAATCCCGCACAGAATAAGATTCACTGCTTCCCTCTATAGAATAAAATTAAAAATAACATAGGAGAATTCATGTCAAACATAAATCGAATCACCGGAACCAGAGAATGGTCTACTGGAACTGTTATCTCCTCAGAATTATATTATCTTCAATATCGTCTCGTCTTCAAGTGAATATTTATTGTCAAGGTACTTAACTCAAGAGTACCGATTTCTTGCTTTCAAGAAGCAGACTCTTTATCCGTTAATTTAGCCAGTTCGAGCGACAAGTCAACAAGCTCGAGACTCATCTCCTTGAAGTCCCGATAGTTTTCCGTTTGGCGCTTTACCTCCT
>JANYBI010000305.1 GCA_025360875.1 Lentisphaerota bacterium | reverse complement strand
TTCCGCTTCAGGTTTCTTGGCCTCGGCAGCCATTTCCTCCAGTTCCTTGCTGACAATTTCCTTGACCTTGTCAGGATTTTTCATGTCAGCCGGTTCCATGTCCTTCGGACAATGCATGCGGCCATAGAGCAGGAGAATGGTTGATCCCTTGGCCTGCAGCTTCCTGATAATCTCGTCCATTGCAGTCCGGTATTCGTCATCAGTCATATTCTTCACATTGTGTGCGGTGGTCAGGAGAATCGCAAGATCAGGCTCATACTTCAGCACCGCCCAGTCCAGACGCCGCAAGCTGTCTGCGGCCACATCGCCGCCTGCAGCGGCATTTATCAGGATCGGCTCCGGCCGGCCGGCTTCAAGCAGTGCCTGTCGGAACAGATAAGGCCAGGTGTTGCCATCAGTCCATGAATGGCTGATCAGGGCGATCCGTTTCCAGTCCTTCCCTGAAACAGCCTTATCGGCGTCTCCCGCATGACAGACGGATACCGCCCCGGCAAAACAGCAGATGCACATGAATAGCTCCTTGATGGTTTGTGTGTTCATGGTTTACACGGTATAGGTTGAGGAAGTCGTTGTTCCACCGAGCTCGCACCAGTCGGTATGGAAGAACTGTCCGCGCGGCTTGTCTATCCTCTCATAGGTGTGCGCGCCGAAATAGTCACGCTGTGCCTGGAGCATGTTTGCCGGCAGCTGTGCAGAACGGTACGAATCATAGTATGAAAGCGCGCTCGAAAACGCCGGAACCGGAACTCCAAGCTGGACCGCGGTCGCAATGACCTTCCTCCAGGAAGACTGGCAATCGTCGATGACTTTCTTGAAGAACGGATCGAGCAGCAGGTTCGCGAGTTTCGGATTCTTGTCGAACGCCGCCTTGATGTCTCCGAGGAATTTCGCACGGATGATGCATCCACCCCTCCACATGAGCGCGATCTCGCCGTACTTCAGATCCCATTTGTATTCGGCGGCTGCAAGCTTCATCATCTGGTAGCCCTGGGCATATGAACAAATCTTGGAAGCGTAAAGGGCTTTCCTGATATCCTCGATCATTTCTTTTTTGCTGCCGGAATATTTGAAATCGCCAGCGGGCCCCTTGAGTACTTTGCTTGCCGCAACACGTTCCTCCTTGATCGCCGATACGCATCTGGCAAAGACGGCTTCAGCGATTGTCGGGGCAGGAGAACCCAGATCAAGCGCCGCCTGGCTGGTCCATTTCCCTGTGCCTTTCTGTCCTGCCGTGTCCAGGATGATGTCGATGATATATTTGCCGGTCTCCGGATCCTTCCTCTTCAGGATGTCCCGGGAAATTTCGATCAGATAGCTGTCCAGATCCCCCTTGTTCCATTCCGTGAAGACATCGTGCATCTCCTCGGCGGACATTGAAAGTATGTTTTTCATCAGGAAATATGCTTCCGATATCATCTGCATGTCGCCGTACTCGATGCCATTATGTACCATCTTCACAAAGTGTCCGGCCCCATCGTTGCCAACCCATTCGCAGCACGGACTGCCATCTGCGACTTTCGCAGATATCGACTGGAATATGGGCTTGACATATTTCCACGCCTCAGGATTTCCCCCGGGCATGATGGAAGGGCCTCTGAGAGCGCCTTCTTCGCCGCCGGAAACGCCTGTTCCTATATACAGCAGGCCCTTCTCAGCAAGGTATTTCGTCCTGCGGATCGTGTCAGGGAAATGGCTGTTGCCGCCATCAATGACGATGTCCCCCTTCTCAAGGAAAGGAATCACAAGCTCGATGAAGTCGTCGACGGGTTTCCCGGCTTTGACCATCAGCATCACCTTGCGGGGTTTCTCCAGGTTCTTCGAGAGTTCCTCGAGACTGTGGCATCCGATGAATTTCTTGCCCTTACCACGTCCGTTCATGAAGTCGTCAACCTTGCTCACCGTTCGGTTGAACACCGCCACTGTGAACCCTTTGCTTTCCATATTCAACACAAGGTTTTCGCCCATCACTGCAAGCCCTACAAGGCCGATGTCCGCCAGTTTTCCTTTTGCCATTTCCATATCTCCTTAATAAAATTTTTAAAATTATCCATTAACAGTTGTTTCAAATCCTATATCCTTTAAAATCTTCAGAACGACTTCTGAAATATCACCCGACATGATTTTAAAAATTTTAAATTCACGCCTCAGCGGATATTCCTCCCTCTGCTTTTCAAATGTTTTAGGCGAGGCTCTTAATCTTCGATCATCGCCTAAAACATCATAGGTAAATTTTACTGCTTCCAGTAAAATTTGCTCCCTGCTTTTGCCCTTGCAGTCAATTTTGATCACCGTATCTGCGGGTTTTGGTACGTCCTTCGGGCACCAGTTTGCGAGATCCTTAATCCCGAAGAACTTTGCCAAAGCCTGTACGCTCATCGAAGTCCCGTTCGCCTTGCCGTCCGTCGAATAGCCTGCAATGTGCGGCGTTGCGAACTTCGCAAGCTTGAGCAGTTCCAAATCAATCTCGGGCTCGTTCTCCCATACGTCAAGCACCGCCATTGTCTGCGGCGAAGACTCCAGGAATTTATTCAGCGATACGGTCTTCACGACTTCGCCACGTGAACTGTTTATAAAAACTTTGCATTCCCTCATTGCGCTGAAAAATTTATCATCGCAGAGGTGATATGTCCTGTCAGATTCAGCCATGTTTAATGGCACATGCATCGTAATGATGTCCGAGTCAGACAATATTCTTTCAAGCGAAACGAAGCTTGCTTCGCCTTCTTTCCTTGCGCGTGGCGGATCGTTCAGCAGGACTTTCATCCCGACGGATTCCGCGAACTTCGCAACTTTCGAGCCTACGTTTCCGACTCCGACTATCCCTGTCGTCATTTCCGAAAGGGCAAATTTCCTCTCGACAGCCAGATTGAGGATTGCTGAGGCCACGTACTGTGCAACTGACGCTGAATTGCATCCTGCGGCGTTTGTCCAGAATATGCCGTTCGATTCGCAGTAGCTGGTATCTATATGGTCGAATCCGATTGTCGCCGTGGCGATAAATTTCAGCTTGCTGCCTGAAAGCAGTTCGCTACTGCATTTTGTCCGTGTCCGTACAAGAAGTCCATCGGCATCAGCCACGTCCGCCTTTGCGATCTTCGCACCCGGCAAGTAGACGACCTCGGCGTAAGGCTCGAGCACCCCTTTCAAGAAGGGTATTTTATTGTCACAAACTATTTTCATAATAATAATTTCATGAACATCGAACATCCAATCCTCCTGCGGAGGAAACTTTGAACGTCGAATCAAAAAGATTAATAACTTGGTTTTCCTAGTATTTTTTCTTCAAATCGTTTTACATTCGAAGTTGGACGTTCGATGTTCGAAGTTCAATTTATTTGATTTAATCTTTCCACGGCGGAATAACCGGCAGCGCCTTCTCCAACGCCACAAGCAGCTTCTTCTGGTATTCGCCCGCGAATGTCTCGTTGAAAAACTTCTCAATGCCTTCCTCGGCGAACTGCTTCCATGATGCTTCCTCGTCACCGGGTATGATCGGGAAGAACAGGGCCTTGCTTCCCTCGGCTGCCTTCAGATCACCATAAGCGTCGCCGACCATCAGGATCTTGTTTTCTGCGTAACCCTTCTTGATCGTCGCAAACATGAGATGCTCCGTCTTTGTCCCGTGTTCCTGACCGGCTATGCACTTGAGATAATGGTCGATCTTGTTCTCCTCCCATTCGCGTTTCAGGGCTTCGAGCGGAGTCTGTGACACAACTATCATGTCGGCCTTCTCCCTGCCTTCGTCAAGAACCTTCTTCACTCCCGGGAACGGAGGGCATCCATAGACCATGTCGGCTATCCTGCTGTTAACTTCCTTGCTCCAGGCAAGCAGCATTTCAAGTTCCTTGTCGCCGGAGGACTTGACCTTTGCCTCAAGCGTCGGATTGCCGAGTTTCGTCTCCTCCTTGAGCCACACGTCCAGGGATTTCATTTCAGGGACATGGATTCCGCGGTCCTTGAAGACCTGGCGCCTGCGCATGAATGAGAGAGCCTTCTGCACTGCCAGAAATCTGTTGCAGCCGCGGTCCTTGCTGTAGAGGTTTACGAACTCCCACACCTCGCGTGCGTACTTGCTTGCCGCCTGCATCTTGAAGTGCTTTATGAACGCGGGACAGAAGCATTCCTTCTGCTTGATCTCCATGGTGTCAAAGACGCATCCGTCACTGTCAAAGCCTATGAAAAACTCCTTATGTTTCGGCAAATCCTTCAATTGTGCAACATAATCCATTTCCATATCTCCTTAATTTATTGAACGTCGAACATCCAATCCTCCTTCGGAGGAAACTTTGAACATCGAATCAAGATTAGAAAATAATTAAAATTACTCGATTTTATTCATTCAACATTGGACGTTCAATGTTGAATGTTCAATGTTCATTTTCTCCGTTTCTCCGATTCACCCATTCTCCGTTTCATTTTTACTTCCTATCCGCTTCCGGAATATATTGCGGAAGTTTCTTTTCCGCAAACACCGGCTTCAGCCTGGCGAAACGCTGGCGTCCGTTTATCACTGGCACACTCGCCCAGTCCTCGCCGATCAGAGGTCTGGCATATGCGACGAACTCGTCTGTCACGTCGCTCTTGTCCTTCGTAATCCATTCAGCCGGGAATGTCCTCTCGGAATTCGCAACAACCTCGAGAGGCACCTTGTCATATCTTACCGAGTAGATCATGCCAGGTTCCCTGAGGATCGTCGACATGAACCCGCCTTTTCCCTCAATTCCGAGCAGGACGGCCTTCTGTCCGACACGGTATGCTTCATCAAGATCCACGGTTGACGCGTAGATCGCGGTGTCGCGCTGGTCTGTTCCGAAGATCTGGCCGCGTGCGCTGCCTTTGGCCTTGATGCCGCTCGAATTCAGATAGTTTACGAGAGCCTGCTGGACAGTTGTCTGGCTTGCTCCGAACTGGGCATGTCCGAAGCTGTCCTTGGTGAATCCGAGATCTCCGACATCGCAGCCTTCGCTGACGACAACAATCGCCCTTCCGCGCTTCACCAGCATCGCATTGATCTTCTCGGCCATCTCCTCCATCTTCATCTCCCCCTCGGCAAGAAAGATAAGGAGAGGCATTTCGCGTTTCGGATCTGCGAGTCTCGCAGCGGCTGGAATATAGCCGATCTTGCGTCCCATCGCCTGCAGGACAAGAACAGGATCCGCCGGATATGAACCGCGGTTCTCCTCTTCGGCATTCTGGACTATGCAGCTCCAGTATCTCGCGACCGAGCCATATCCGGGAGTATGGTCGATGACCTTGAATTCGCTGTCGCCGACATCGTTGTCGATGGTTTTCGGAACCCCGATGCCAAGGATGTCGAGTCCGCGTTCCTGTGCGAGTTTCGCAACTTTGTTGGCGGTATCCATCGAGTCGTTCCCGCCATTATACAGGAAATATCCAATGTTCTGGGCCTTGAGGACGTCGACCACGCGTTCGAAATCCTCTTTCTGGTTGGACTTGATCTTGTAGCGGCACGTTCCGATGGCGCCAGCGGCCGGCGTGTTCCTAAGCAATGAGATCTCATCCTCGTCCTGCGCGGAGAGATCGAGAAGCTCCTCTTTCAAAACACCTTCGATACCGTGCCAGCCCGCATAGATCTTTCCGATCCTGTCAGGAAAACATCTTGCGGCTTCCACGACTCCGCGGAGCGAACTGTTTATCACCGGAGAAGGACCGCCGGATTGGGCAATCAGTAGATTTTTCTTCATTATTAATCCTTTCTATATCAAAATAGAATTACTTTGTGCCTTTGTGGCCGAATTCTTAAACTCCCGAATACGCCGAAAACGCTCCATCAACCGGAACCACCACTCCGCTTACGAATCCTGCGCCTTTGTCATCCGCAAGCCAGAGCAGAGCGCCTATAAGCTCCTCAGGTTTCCCGAAACGCCCCATCGGCGTCATCCCAAGTATCTTCTCCGCCCTGGGAGTGAAGGAACCGTCAGGTTTCGTTAGGAGTGCGCGGTTCTGGTCCGTAAGGAAGAAACCCGGAGCGATCGCGTTCACCCTGATGTTGAGCTTGGACATGTGGACCGCGAGCCACTGTGTGAAATTGCTGACGGCGGCCTTCGCGCCGCTATACGCCGGAATCTTGGTGAGCGGGCAGAACGCGTTCATCGAGGAGATATTGATTATGACTCCTCTGCCATTTTCCGCCATTTTCCTGGAAAAGACCTGCGTCGGAAGAAGTGTCCCGATAAAGTTGAGGTTGAATACGAATTTTATCCCTTCAGGATCAAGATCGAAAAACGAGGTGAAATCCTTGGTTCCGACCTTCGCAAGATCTTCCTTTGTGAGGAATTCGTTGCTTGTCGTGCCCTTCGGATGGTTTCCACCTGCTCCGTTGATGAGGATGTTGCATGGTCCGAGTTTCTCGCAGACGATCTTCTCGGCCTGCCTGAGGCTTTCGGCCTCCAAAACATTTGCCGCGACACCGATTGCCGTTCCGCCCTTGTCGGTGATGGATTTTGCGACCTTGTCGGCGGCATCCTGACGGAGATCGAGAATTGCGACTTTCGCACCGCATTCGGCAAGTGCTTCAGCCATTGCCCCACAGAGTATTCCGCCACCGCCGGTAACGACAGCGACCTTGTTCTTAAGATCAACTTTGAACGGCACCATATTTATTTCTCCTTATATGAATTATTTTACCACGAAACATCTGGAGCAGCCGACGCCGCAACCAAAAGATTTTAACCACAGAACACACTGAATACACAGAAAAACATAACCACGAAACACACGAATGACACGAAAAATACAGATAGCATTACGAAAGACAGGCAGGATTTACTTGATTTGTCATAATTAAAAATGAACTTTAATTTCATCCTGAAAATCCTGTTATCCTGTCTATTATGCTATTATTATTTCTTTCTTCCTCATTCTTATAATCTTAAAAATATTCTCATCAGGTTTTCTGTCTGTAACTATTTTTGTTATCTCGTCCAGCTTTGCGAAGTTCGCAAAGGCGGGACGGGAGAACTTCGTGTGGTCGGCCAGGATGATTATTTCAGGGGCGCAGTTCAGCATCTTCTGTTTCGTCTCCGCCTCTACGGCGTTCTCGCTTGAGAATCCGAGCTTGGGATCAAATCCCGAACATCCGAGGAAGACCTTGTCCACCCGGATCATTTCAAGAGACCTGCATGCCCATGGCCCGACAAGCGCCCCGCTCGCCTTCCTGAGGGTTCCGCCTATGACTTCGACTACGATTTTCTCGTCGGGAAGGAGTTCGTTGGCGACTGCCAGGTTGTTTGTCACGACACGCAGTTCACGGCCATGGAGTTCCTTTGCAAGCGCAAGTATTGTCGAACCGGCGTCGAGAAGTATGTTTTCCCCGTCCTCAACCATTGAAGCTGCGAACTTCGCAATTCTGCGCTTTTCGTCCTGCTGCTGGGATACGCGCTTGAGATGTGAAACGACCTGCTGGGGATTTTCAGCCGGAATCGCGCCGCCGTACCTGCGCAGGAGACGCCCCTGCTTCTCAAGTTCGGTCAAGTCCTTTCGAATCGTAACTTCGCTGACGCCAAGACGGCTGCTAAGTTCGCCGACCGAAATCTTCTTTTCCTTGAGAAGTATCTCCAATATGAGCTCAAAACGCTCGTTCATCAAACTCTCCCTCTTTGGCTTTCGAAACGAAACTATAGAGCTTACGAAACAAAAGTCAAGAAGGGAAATAAATAAATTATATCGCCTCTTATTTTAGTGCTGGCGGTAAGTTCGGTGCCGTTGCGGGCGATTGACAGGTTGTTCAGGAATTCATCACGTAGTTCCTTGTTCTTTTCATCGGCCCTGGGATTGGCCTTGATGATCGTGACGAAGCCGTTCAGTATCTGCTCGAGCGCCACGACATTCTCTCATCAAGAAAGCCAGGAAATCAAAATATATTCACGCAATAATATAACTCAAGAGTACCGATTTCTTGCTTTCAAGAAGCAGACTCTTTATCCGTTAATTTAGCCAGTTCGAGCGACAAGTCAACAAGCTCGAGACTCATCTCCTTGAAGTCCCGATAGTTTTCCGTTTGGCGCTTTACCTCCT
>JANYBI010000302.1 GCA_025360875.1 Lentisphaerota bacterium | reverse complement strand
AGGAGGTAAAGCGCCAAACGGAAAACTATCGGGACTTCAAGGAGATGAGTCTCGAGCTTGTTGACTTGTCGCTCGAACTGGCTAAATTAACGGATAAAGAGTCTGCTTCTTGAAAGCAAGAAATCGGTACTCTTGAGTTATTTATAATGAAGCATTATTCAACCTTGGAACAAAAACGGCAACTTACATGAACAGGATGATATTCCTTATCATAGGCGGATTATTCCTGGCGTCAAACCTAGTCTGCGGACAGGAAAATATGGACAAGGATAAAGTAGTTCAGACCGGCGACAAATCCTTAAAGGGGAAATTCGTCCCTCCCAAAGGCAGGACACTTCTGCTGGTTGGCCAGGACGTTGGAACCATTGACGAATATCTGAAGCTTGTCGATCCTGCGCCCGCCGGATTCATGATCTACACCAGTACCAACTATGCACAGGGATTGGGGGAAAGCATCAATCTGGGAGGCGGCGAATGCCATGCCGGCCGTTATACAGATGACAGGAAATACGACAACACCGTCCTCCAGCTCGGGCTCCACATGGTCGATGATCTGGATGCGATCATCAAAGGCGACAGGGATTCAAACATCGAGAAGATCGGCAAATGGATAAAGTCCGCAAACCGCCCCGTCTATCTGCGCATAGGCTATGAATTTGACGGGGACTGGAACCACTACGAGCCAGCTCCCTACATAAAAGCCTACCGTAAAATTGCGGACAAGTTCAGGGCAATGGGCGCTGACAACATTTCATATGTATGGGCTTCAGCCGGCGCCAGACCTTATAAGAATCACCCCATATCCGACTGGTATCCCGGCGACGAATATGTCGACTGGGTCGGAATTTCAGTATTCCGCCAGTTTGATTCCTCTCTCGGTACCGTCGCCGATATAAGGAGGATATGCGAGTTCGCACAGTCCAAAAACCTTCCAATCGGAATCACCGAAGCAACCCCTTATGGCAGCAAAGGAGGCATCCCTGACGGGAAATGGGAAAGCTGGTTCCGGAAAGTATTCGACTGCATCGAGGAATATGACATCCGGATGTTCTGCTACATAAACACAAACTGGGATGTCCAGCTCATGTGGTGGGGACAGGGCTGGGGCGACTGCAGAATTCAGAAAAATGAAAAGATCAGGGAATCCTGGCTCAAGGAAACGACAAAGGACAGGTATCTCAAATCAAGCGAGGACCTTTTCAAGATCATCGGGTATAAATAACACCTGACTGCAGGAGTCTCATCTGCCGGTCACCCATCACTGATACATGAAAACTCATGGCAGATATGCGCCGTACTTCTTCAGTTTGCCCCTGAGCGCATCAGTATCTATCGCATGCACGTCGTTCCGCTTCTTCAATGCCATCGCGCCAGCTATGCCGGCGGCTTCGCCCATGCAAAGGCAGTTCGGCATTACGCGCACGCTGCCCTGGACAAGACGGTCACATGAAACTGCGCGTCCTGGAACCAGCACATTCCTTATCCCCTTGGGAGTCAGGCAGCGGTACGGTATACCATGCGATTCGCCAGCCTTGAACTGCTCATATCGCTGCATGACGTCCAGTTTCCCATTCTTGGCCTTGGCGATTTCATTCTTCGCGGTATGGATGTCGATCGGATAGTTGTTGCGTGAAATTTCGTCCTTGAACGATTTGCGCGCCATGTAGTCGTCCACAGTAAGAATATAGTCGCCAATTATCCTGCGGGTTTCGCGGATCCCGAGAAGAGATCCGGTGTTCACCAGGAACGCGTTCTTGAATGCAGGATGGAATTCCGCGAGCGCCTTGCGGAATTCGCAGGCTATCTTCCTGCCCTGCACTAGCGCCTTCGAGACAGTTTCCGGACGCGTGTTGTCCACATCCCAGATATGCCCGGCATTGAACCCGAAGACCCCGGGGCCGACATGCGCACAGCACATATGCCCGTCAGTCAGCGCCGGATATTTTTCCAGCATGCTGTGACGCCATGAACCGGGACCTGATTCCCACCATTTGAATCCGGAATGCTGATGCGAGTATTCATCCACGTTTGCAAGAGTGAAACAGTGGGTGGCAGGCATAAGCTCGCCTGACTTCTCTTCACCTTTATGGAACTTGGCACCAGCCCATACAGCAAGGTCGGCATCTCCGCTGGCGTCTATGAACACTTCCGCCTTGTATGCCGTCAGACCTGATTTGCTGGCGATGACTACGGCACTGACAACACCGGCCTCAGCCTCGACAGATCCCATGAAGCCGTTGAACAGAATGTCAGATCCGGAACTGATGACAAGATCATCATATATGGTTTTGAGGAGTTCAGAATCTATCGGAACCCAGTCAAGATCATTTTTCCCGACGTGCGGCATGCCCGCCTTTGTCTTCTCAAATACGAGCTGGGCCATCCCACCGTAGATGATCTTCTGCTTGTCCGAGAACGGGCACCAGGCAGGAACGAGTCCCGACGTGCCCATTCCTCCGAGTGAGGACGTCGCCTCGACCAGGAGAGTTTTCGCACCTTCGCGTGCAGACGCCGCGGCGGCCGTACAGCCTGACGGCCCTCCTCCTATCACGATGACATCATACGAATCATTCAAGGGAACTTCTCTGCCCTTGAGATTAAGCTTCTTC
>JANYBI010000271.1 GCA_025360875.1 Lentisphaerota bacterium | reverse complement strand
AGCCGCTGGAATCCATGGCAGAGGCGCATCGGCACTGCCTGACAATTCGCCCAAAAGGGATAAAGCCTGTGTGGCAAATGCCTTGTCCACGACTTCGGCAAATTGGAACTGTGCGTCAGTGACCGGACGGCGTTGTCCGTAAAGAGATGCCATTTGCACCGGATTTAACTGGCCAAGTCCATTGAAAGGCTGAATCCCGGGGAAGGCATCAACACAGAGGAGTTCTGCCTTTTTGATGCCTCGGTGACGCATGCAGGCAAGAATGTGGGCAAGCATCGCCTGATCGAACAGGCAGGCATCGAACCAGAGGACAATTTGCACGGTGTCTTTAGCCGACGCGAGTTTTTGATATTGTTTCTTGAGTGTTGTCAAGACGAGTTCACGATTCAGACCTCCGCCAGTTGCCTTCTCAAGGAAGAGCGAACGAGCGACCATGGTATTGTCATTCGGCCATCCAATGTTACGAGGGCCATCATAAAGAATGTCATGCCAGACAAATACTTCTCCGGAAATCCCGGACTTTGCAAGAATATCTCCTGCACAGTCTCCGCTTGTGATGTGAAGGATACCGTTCGCCATTACTTGTACTTTTCCAGCTCCGTCTTCACTTTGTCGGTAATGAAATCCACGATTTTGTCGAGGGGGATGAGAGTGCTTTCCTTCTGGCCCCTGACCTTGAATTCCACCATGTTGTTCGGGAGATTCTTCGGTGAAGTTATGAGCCTGAACGGAATGCCTGTCAGATCGGCGTCAGCGAACATGAATCCGGGCTTTTCGCCTCTGTCGTCATAAAGCACTTCAATTCCCCTGGAGGTCAGCTCATCGCAGATTTTTTCAGACACTGTGCCGACATTCTGGTCATTCGGGCTGAGCGCGCAGACATGGACTTGGTATGGCGCGATCGATATCGGCCATATCGGGCCGAAATCATCCGACGACTGTTCGATGACCGATGCCATTGAACGTCCGACCCCGATCCCGTAGCATCCCATGATCATCGGATTTGTCTTTCCGTTCTGATCGATATAGGTGCAGTTCATGGAGGCCGAATATTTAGTCCCAAGCTTGAAGATGTTTCCGACTTCAATTCCACGTTTCATGAGGAGCGGCTGTCCGGTAACAGGGCACGGATCGCCTTCACGTGCAGTGGCGATGTCCGTTATCTCAGCCTTGGGCAGATCCCTGTCCAGATTGAAATTCTTGTAATGGTAATCGGCTTCGTTTGCGCCGACTATGAGATTGGACGATCCGGCAATTGAGTTGTCAACAACGATTCGGACTTTTAAAGGATCAAGTGTATGTGGAGAAGCATATCCGGGTTCTGCGCAGCACTTTCTGATCCTCTCATCATTTGCAAACCTGAGATCACCCGTTTTCAGGAAATTCTGGAGCTTGCTCTCGTTCACTTCCAAGTCTCCGCGTATCATCGCGAAGATGAGATTGTCGCTGGTGTCGATATAAAATACGGCTTTGCCGGCATTCTCAGGTTTCATGCCCAGAAAAGATGCGACCTCCTCAATTGTCTTTTTTGCGGGAGTATGGACTTTTTCCAGCGGGAGGGCAGGGGACTTTTCATATTTCAATGCGGAAGTCGCAACTTCGCGGTTCACCTTGTACGATCCGTCCGGCGATATGAAGATGGTATCCTCTCCACATTCGGCTATGGCCATGAATTCGTGGGATACGTTTCCGCCCATCATTCCCGGATTAGACTTGATGGAGATGCAGTCCTTCAGGCCGATCCTGCGGAAAATGTTCTCATACGCCTTATGCGCTTTCTCGTAATACTGGTCCAGGCATTCCTGGGAAGTGTGGAACGAGTATGCGTCCTTCATCGTGAATTCCCGCACCCTTATGAGCCCGGCGCGCGGCCTTGCCTCATCGCGGTATTTCGTCTGTATCTGGTAGAGCATTACAGGCAGCTGCTTGTAGCTGTTGATCTCTGTGCGAGTCAGATGGACTACCGCCTCCTCGTGCGTCATGGCAAGCAGCATGTTCTTGTCGTTTCTGTCCTTGAACCGGAGCAGTTCAGGGCCGACGGTCTTATATCTTCCGGATTCTTCCCATAGTTCGGCGGGAAGTACAACTGGCATCTTAATCTCCTGCCCCTCGATCGCGTCCATTTCTTCGCGTATGATCTTTTCAATCTTCTGGGTGATCCTGAAGCCGATCGGCAGCATTGAATAAATACCCGCCGAGACCGGACGGGCATAACCGCCGCGTATGATGAACTTATGGCTTACGGTCTTCGCGTCTTTCGGCGCTTCCCTTATGCGTCTTCCTACAAGCTTCGACATTTTCATGGCTGAGAAATCCTTGAGTTTGAGGCACGGAGGCACTCTTTTTTATCGTTCCATCGACGGTTTTGATTTTCTTTCATTATAAAGAATCTCCAACCAGCCGTAAGGCGAGACAGGCTGTCCCTTATGCCCTATTGCTTGCGGCTGGGATTGGATTGCCGACAGGAGATTCTTTATTCAAAGAGTGGAATTTTATACCTGATTCAAATTGTTTCAAGCTTGGATGCGAATTGAGTTTGGAATCAAGTGAACCTAAAATTTCAGAGGTTCAATCCATTTGAATTTGTTTTTCATCTTACTAAGATTAGTTTATTATGGCAAAAGGCGGTTTGGTGGAAAAGTAAGTTAAATCAGGAATTTCATTCAGGGAAACAACTATGAGAAAGATAATTTTAAGTTTTGTGCTCCTTCCGGCGCTTCTTGTCATCTGTTCAGGATGCGGGACATTTCATGCGCTGACGTACGATGGCCACAACACATTCAGGTCTGTTGATTCCAATAAATATGGCTTCACAAAAAACTATCCGAAGTCGTTCACGATATATCCTTTTAAGAACACTTCCTGGTACCAGGAGGCGTCTGACAGGGCAAGGCAGGCTACTTTCCAGGCGTTTTCCCTTATCGGACCCTGTATGAATCCTGATGAGACCGACAAGTTGGCCACACAGCCGTATTGTGCGTCAGATGCCCTGAAGGTGGCGCGGCAGCAGAACAGCGAGGCTGTGATTGTCGGCGAAGTAATTACCCAGGACCATTTCTGGTTCTTCCTGATGGCGTATTCATATGTCATGGTAAAAATAAATATCTATGATGCAAAAGATGGAAGACTTCTTTATTCGGGAAACACATGGGACATGGATTCCGACTGGGGAATATCAATCCTTTCGCCTATCTCGTCGTTTATTGATCACATCAACTGGTCGAGGCTGACACTTGGCCTGTATTACCGCTGCGCCATGGACTTTGTCCATGATGTGAGACCGGATGTAATGGCTACAAAATAGAGGTTCCCTGAATTTTAAGCCACATGGCTTGGA
>JANYBI010000264.1 GCA_025360875.1 Lentisphaerota bacterium | reverse complement strand
AATCCGGGCTATTGTGTACTGTGCTTTTTGAAAATATTACGTTTTCGGTCAGGCACTATTTAGGGAAACTCAATTCAATAAACTTTCAAGTGCTATTCCGTCCCTGCCAATCTGGATGAATCCATAAGTATACGAACCATACGGGGCGCGGGCATTGACGGAGCCGTTTGTAATCACATATACTGCATTGAACGGAAGTCCCGCGCAAATCTGTCCGGTGCCATCTTGGACGTAGGCATCCTTGGCATCTCCTGTCTTGATCTGGAGCCAGGCCGCCGAACCGTCGCTGAAGGCTACATTGCCACCGACCCTTACTCCATTGCGCCAGTGGTTGTTGATAGTCAGAGGCGGACCTCCTGGATCAAAAGTATAGATCATGACCACATCTCCCCAAAGCGCGAACGTGCTGCCCCCGACAATAGTATTGCCGGCTCTTTTCATGCTCATAGCCTTGGTGGCCTGCTGGAGTTTCATTCCATGGTCCAGAGAGCCACCGGTAAAATATGCATACGTGTCCGGATAGCCTGGCACGGACTTGCTCCGGGACTGGCAGACCGGCAATTTTGTACTTTTCATATAATCCGGCAGCATTGACTGTATGGCTGCGCTTGTGCTCATGCTCTGTGCCATGACTCCGTAACCCCATTGCGGATGAGTCGGCAATGTTTCGTTGTAGTCGCCGGCATAAAGAATTGTAGCCAATCCAAGCTGCTTGGCATTGCCGCAGCATTCAATCCTCCTGGCTGATTCCTTCGCCGCGCTCAGCGCAGGCAGCAGCAGTGCCGCTAGAATTGCGATGATCGCAATGACCACGAGCAGCTCAATCAAGGTGAACCTTGCTCTCGCTGTCCTACGCACTCCGCAGACGCGGAGCAGCTTCGGATGGCAGGCCACCAGGAGCTCGATCAAAGTGAAAAGAGATGCCGGATTCCTGATGCAGGATACTGGATTCCTGATCCCATATCCCGACTTCTGTCTCCTGACTTCTGTCTTCTCTATTCCTTCATCCGCATTTTTAATATTCATTTTCACCTCATCGGTATTGATTGTCTTCAACACACTTCACATTGCATTGACAACGCTCCTGCGCATGACAAGCTCGGTTGGCAGTACAATTTTCTTCTGCGCAACATCCGTTCCTGAAATCATGGAAAGAAGAACGCCTGCAGCACATTTACCCATCTCAATCCTTGGAACCCTCATTGTCGTCAACGCCGGGTCAACATGTTCGGATACATCGTCATCGTCAATTCCCATGACACTGAATTTTTCAGGCGACGGAACTCCCGCCTTCCTGAGTTCCTTCATCAAATCTATCGCCATTGCATCATTGGCCGCAAGTATGGCGGAAGGAGGATTTTTCAATTTGAGAAGCCTGCTGACATACAGCTTCCCTTTATTAAAGACATAGTCGACTTCCACATAGTCCATATCACAGGATATGCCCATCTCCGTCAATGCTTTCCTGTATCCTTCGAAACGATCCTTGAAATTCCTGGTGCTCAGGATTGATGTGCTGATGAAGCCTATCCGCCGATGTCCTTTTTCAATCAGATGTCTTGTGGCGCGATATCCGCAATCAGAATTATTTATCCCAACCTGGACTATATTTTCATTTTTGGAATTTTCATCAACTAAAACCAAAGACACATTCGCCTTGCTCAAGGCTTCAACCATGTCATTTTCAAAACGCCCGACAAGCAATACGCCATCCAGGGAGTTTTCCTTTATTTTCTCAACCGTCTTGTCAATGGAATTGGTCTGCGAATCGTAATTTGAGAGGACTACGGAATAGTCCCTTTTTGAAAGTTCCTCGACCGCTGATGATAGAACACTGAAATAGAAAGCCCCGGGCCTGTACAGGACATTGCCGCTGGTGATGAATCCTATTCTTTTGGATTTCTCCGCGGTCTTTTTATTGTCTGAAAGGAATGTGCCTTTACCCTGGATGCGCTTGACCAGCCCATCGCTGCTTAATTCTGACAGGGCGCGGCTTATCGTAAACCTGCTGACTCCAAATTCCATAGCAAGCGCGGGCTCGGAAAGCAACGGTTCATTATGGGAAAGAGTCTTGAGCTTCGCCTGTATTTCCCTCTTGATCTGCTCGGTTTTTGTAATTGTTTTGATCATGTCCACTCCAAGTTGACAGTCAACTGTACAAGTTGTGACATCATATTATTATATTTTGACCAATTTGTCAAGTAATATTGTTATTTTTTTAAAAGAATTATGGTTCGTTTTCATTTTGAGTGGGTTCCTATTTTATGTTAGTGGTTCATAGTGAGTATTGACTTTAGTAAAATCCAGATTTCCAGTAACCAAGTAAATCACGACCATAAAGTTTCGAA
>JANYBI010000220.1 GCA_025360875.1 Lentisphaerota bacterium | reverse complement strand
AATCCAGGATTTTTTACCTGGGCGGGATTAGGAAGATGCCAGGCAGGCACCCCTCAGCCTAAAATAAAGACTGACGCGTTACCCTCAACCTGACTTTGTCCAATTTTTGACACAAAAGTGATTGAAAACGTGACAAATGGTGATATGATTGCAAAGACGAGATTTTGATAACGCTTTGTAAAGCATTGATTTACAGCGGATTGCGAAAGATAAATTTTCTTTCCAACCCCCGCTACCATTCATTAAAATTTCCAAAGGGGAATTTATATTAGCATTTCAGCGACTTCGTTCCACAGGAGAAGTCCTTTTTTAGAGCATCTGATGTTCTCTCCGGTCTCCAAAAGCAGTTTCATATTGATCAGCTGCCTAATCTCCTTGCGCAATATTTCCAGATCAAATCCCGTCCTGTGCAGAAAAAATATTTTGTCCCAGCCATGCGAAGTCCGCAGCCCCATCACGAAAATTTCCCGGGCGCGTTTTTCCGGTGAAATGATATCGGTATCAGGCTCTGCGCCAGAAAGCCATTTTTCCAGATCACTGATATTTGTCCATCGTTTTTTGCCATCGAATGATGATGCGGCCGGACCAAAGCCCAGATATCTGTCCCCATACCATATTTCGAGGTTATGGCGGCATTTGTAACCGCGTTTCGAATAGTTCGAGATCTCGTAGCGTCTGAATCCGTGTTTCCCGAGTAAAGAGCTGGCGAGATTCCACATCCTTATGGAATAGTCGTCAGCCTGCCCTTCGAAGCCTTGGCGAAGTAGGGTCGTCGGTCGTCGGTCATTGGTGTTATGTTTAATTTCATCATTCGATATCCGATATTCGACATTCGACATTCGTTCGGAAAGGAGAGTTCCCTCTTCAACCGTCAATGAGTATGCCGAAATATGTTTCAGGGGTAGGGCGGTGGCCTTTTCGAGATCATCGCGCCAGTCATCGAGGGACTGTCCGGGAATTGCGTAGATGAGGTCGCATCCGATGTTGGAGATGCCGTTGCCGGAGAGGAGGGAGATGGCTTTGTCAATTGATTTCAGGGAGCCTTGTCTGCCGAGTATCTTTCTGAATTTCGGATTGAACGACTGTATCCCGAGCGAGACGCGGTTTGCGAATTTCGCAATCAAGTCCGCTTTTTCCGCAGTCAATGTTTCAGGGTTGCATTCGATTGAAATTTCCGCGGATGCGGAAATTTCAAAATGGGAGAAAAGGGAAGAGAAGAGTTTTCCAAGATTGCCGGCTGAAAGGAAGGTTGGAGTTCCTCCGCCTATGAAGACACTTTCAATTTTTCCGCAGAGACGCGAGCTGTCCTTGAAATCATTTCCCATCTTTTCCAGATAGCGGTCAATTGATACGGAACTGGGGCAGGGGATCGAGTAGAATGCGCAGTAGCCGCACTTGGACGCGCAAAATGGCACATGGATGTAGAGGCGGCTTATCATTGACGGCTATTATTAATTGTTGTCAGGGAAGACGCAGGTCCTTTTAAATTTATCCTTGAGGACTCCAATGCATTTTTTCGCCTTGATCTTGGCTTCTATGACAGTTTCAATATCATCAGCTTCCAGTTCGAGCCTGGCCTCGCCCTTGGCGTCGGAGTTGTCGACGATAGATATGTATTTGACGTATTGGGACAATGCCTGCTTGTAATATTTCTCCTGGTCAACTGGTTCCTGCGCCTCTTCTGCAATTTTCAGATTCTTGTCTGCAATTGTCAATATCACTGTGTTTTCGTCAGGCGTGCTCTTGCATGAGGAGAAAAACAAGGGTGAAAGAATACAGGATAGGATCAGGAGTTTTATTTTCATAGATAAGTCCTTTCATATGATAGTTATCTTATTGCTGGAATCCGGTGCTGCGGTTCGCCAGCCGTTCAATGTCCTGCGATGAAATCTCCTGGTATCCGCACGGCTCCATGCTGAATGCGGCGCGGCCTCCGGAAAGCTTCGGCAATGCCTTGCTGAAGCCGAACATCTCCGACAAGGGCACCTCGGAGGAAAGATGCTTCGAATCCGGCAGCGTTTCGATCTTGTGTATCACTGCGCGCCGTGCCTGGAGATATCCGGTAATCTCCCCTATCACCGCCTCGGGAGATATGATGTCAACCTTCACTATCGGCTCAAGGAGGATAGTGCCTGTCTGCCTTATTGCAAGCTGCAGCGCCTCGAGGACGGCGCCGGCGACCGAACTGTCGATGGTCTTGTCGGGGAGGCCGGTGATTTCCAGGAGT
>JANYBI010000174.1 GCA_025360875.1 Lentisphaerota bacterium | reverse complement strand
GCCACGACCTTGGCGCCGACCCAGCGCGTATACAGCTTGTTCACGTGTATCGCCAGGTTCCTGATGAGCCATAGCACCACGAAGAAACAGATCGAGACGAGGATGCACTGCCAGGTCATCTTGCCGTCCTTGGTCAGGGGGACATCAAGATGCAGATATTTGAATACGTTCTGGGCGGTCTGGATCATCTTCAGGAGATTTGCGTCATTCTTCTTGCCGGAGACAGGCGCATTTGCTTCGATATTTCCGGTTGTTTCGGCTGCGGGCTTGAGTCCGGAAGATTCGGCAACGGACGCCTGGGCGCTAATTATTGCTTCCGGTTTCGCCTCGAACGGCTGGATCAGGTCCTTCACCCAGAAGAAGCTTCCGAAGAGGGAGCCGCCTGCCACTATTCCAGCGAGTATGCCTATGCCAAGCTTCACCTTGTAGGGCTTGGCGTAAGCAAGCAGGCGCAAGTAGCTCTGCTTCTTCATTTGGTTCTTGTCATCCATCAAACTGCGACTTTCTTGGTTTAGCGTATTTACGTCAGGCGCCTTGGCCTTCTTCCGGTTTTTGCAATCACATCATTAACCCATTACATTACAGCGCTAAACTTAACCTAACAAATTCATGGAGTTGAAAAATGAGGATAATATCCTGGAATGTCAACGGAATAAGGGCCGTCCAGAAGAAAGGTTTCACAGATTGGCTCCTAAAAGAGAAGCCGGATGTGCTCTGCCTCCAGGAGACCAAGGCGGAAGAGGACCAGCTCGACATGGAGCTCCGCTGCGTCCCGGGCTATAAGAGCTATTGGTGCTCAGGTGTCAAGAAAGGCTACAGCGGAACTGCGAACTTCGCAAGGATCGAGCCGAGGAATCTTGAGTTCGGATTCGGACTCCAGCCGGAATTTGACAGGGAAGGCAGGATAGTCGTGATGGATCTTCCGGAGTTCATGCTCCTCAACATATATTTCCCGAACGGACAGAAGGACGATGAGCGCCTGAAGTACAAGCTCGCCTTCTACGATGCGACTCTCGCATTTTGCGAATCTCGCAGGAAAGAGGGCAGGGAACTCCTGATCTGCGGCGACTACAATACCGCCCACAACGAGATCGATCTGGCACGTCCTAAGGACAACGAGGACGTTTCGGGTTTCCTCAGGATCGAACGCGACTGGATGGACAAATGGGAGAAACATGGATATATCGACACCTTCCGCAAGCTGCATCCCGACAAGGCCGAAGCCTACACATGGTGGAGCATGCGCACCGCCGCACGCGGCAGGAATGTCGGCTGGAGACTCGACTACCATTACGTCACTCCGGGCCTTTTCAGGAAAGTCAAATCTTCAGAGATGATGCCGGATGTGATGGGCTCGGACCACTGTCCGATTGCGATTGAGATGAATTTGTAAACGGAAGCCGGATGTGATTGGAAACTGTTAATTCGTGAATTTTTAAAGGTTCCCTGAATCAGTCTGGCTGAATGTTTACGCGGTCTGCAAGGTTTAGCTTCCCAATCAGCCTCTTCAAATATTTGGCGCCGCCGCGCAGACGAATCTCCACTTCCTCCACGTGGGGGATTTTCTCATATTCCTCCGGGTCGGCAAGTTCACCGGCGCTTATCCGTTTCTGACAGCGCCAGACAAGCCGTATGATATCGGCGAACTCCCCGGTGGTCAGATCCGGATGCAGGCTGAGCCAGTGCCGGTCAAAGCAATTGAAGTCGAAAAGCCATTTGTGATCTTCGATCGACAGAGGGAGAGCGGGACTGCAGGCGGCAAGGACAGGCAGGATATGCTCCCAATCCAGCGCTCCCTTGCCCGGCGGCAGGGTCTGCCTGCGGAAGCCCAGGTCGGTGAAGAACCCTATGGCGTCCTTGACATGGGTGAGATGCGTGTATGGTGCGGCGCGCCTGGCAGCCTCGAGCGGATCCTCGCAGTGGCAGAGCACGTTGGCGGTGTCCAGGCAGATGCCGGCAATGTCGGGCCCGACGTCTTCAATCAGGCGGACAAGCTCGAAGGTGGTCGTGTCGCCGTGGGTTTCCAGGTCGATGCGGGAATGGTGTTGTCTGAGGACAGGTCCGATGGATCTTATGAATGATGCGGAGTCGGAGAGATGCTGTTTCCATGGGACAGGATGAACATAACGCTCTTCAACGCCACCGAGTGAGCAGTGGAGCTCATGCCAGCCGCATGAGGCCGCGGCCGTTATCTCCTCGGTAAGCATGCGCCGGAGATCATCCAATGGCATATTTGCCACATGCGGATTGCAGCTGGCCGAAAGGGAGACATGGCTGTAGAGGCCGAGTTCATCGGCCCGCGCCCTGATTTCCCTGAGCCGGCCGGCGTCAAGACCCGGTGACAGTCCGCGCAGTCCGCCGAACTGCGCCCCTTCAAGCCCCCATGAATTGATAAGATCGAGCTGCTGGAACGGATCCAGATTGAGATCCCTCAACGTGAATGTATCGATTCCGACTCGCATAGTCATCCTCCTGTCTGGATTGTCAGTTTTTATTTCCGGTTTTGTTCTTCCTCAGTATCTCATGGCTGGCCGTGATCCCCTGCAGATTGTCCGGCATCCCGAATGGCTTCCACTTCCGCGGCTTAATTGGCATCTTGACCAGGCGTCCGGATTCGACAGAGCGGTAGGCCGCTTCGGCAACTTCTACGGTTCCACGGCATTCGCGTCCGCTCGTAGTTATCGCCGCCGGCTTTCCCTGTATCAGGTTTATCCATTCGGCGATGCACCGTTCATGTCCGCCCCATCCGCCGCATTCGACCTTCACGAATCCGCGGAGGGCCGCCTCGCCGTAGCGGGCCACAGCCTGCTGTCCGGCTCCATCGTGCAAGCGGACATATGTGCCTCGCCCTTCCATGCGATACGCCTCGCCCTTCGTGCCGCAGGCCTGTACCATCTCGTACCAGAGCCGGTTTTCGCCATTGTTGGACTTTGTCCACCAGTTTATGGAGAGTTCGGCAAGCGCTCCTGATTTCAGCCGACCGGTGATCACACCCAGAAATTCGCCCTGCATGCGCTCCGGCCTTTCACATGTCATACAGCTGACGCTTTCGAAATCTCCGGCATACCAGCGCAGGCCGTCTATCTGGTGCGTGAGGCATGACATGATGCTGCCACCGCCGATCCCATCCTTCCAGTAAGCCCAGCTTGACGGAGGCAGTACCACGTCCTGGTTATGATCAAGCTTCCAGTAGAAGATTTCACCGAGTGCTCCGGAATCCACGATCTCCTTCAGGGCTATCCATTCGCCATGGTAGCGGCGGTCATGGCATATGGTCAGTGTGACTCCCGCCTTTTCGCAGGAGCTGATCATGCGGTCGCATTCCCATATGTTGCGGGCCATCACCTTCTCCAGAAGTACATGTTTCCCCGCCTTGGCGGCGGCCAGGGTCGCTGGCAGATGCAGGTGATGCGGCAGTATGATGTCGACGCCGGATATCTCCGGCATTTCCAGCACTTTCTGGTAGCTCCGGACGATTCTGACATTCCGTCCGAGCATGCCTCTTATGGCCTCGTCCCTGCCGGAATTAGGTTCCGCCACTGCAAGCACCTCGCATCGTTCCTGCAGCTTGCTGAAACCGGGCGCATGCGCCCCTAGGATTCCGCCGCCGCCGATGATTCCTATGCCGATTCTTTGTTTATCCACTTGGCACCTCGCATTTGTTTTTATATGGAGCATATTATAATAATTGATTAATATTTATAAATGGATAAGGTTATTGATTTGATGTCGGATTCTATTATTTCAGCGTTCAACACGAAATTCATGGAACTGGCGGGCCGCAGCCTGGAAGTCGAAATCATCGGCCATTCCAGGACGCTTCTCGAGCCCATACATTGTCCGGATTACTTCGCATCCCGTGAGATTGCGGGAGTCAACCAGTATGTCAATGGTTCGATAGAGTATGAGATCAGGGGCAGGCGTCCGGAAACTGTCAGCAGCGGCATGGCAATAATCCTTCCCGCCGGAACCATGATGCGCAGCAGGAACATGAATCCCGGCAGGACGATCAGCGTCTGGCATAATATCCGCTGTTCCATCCTCGACTCAATCGATCCGCTTTCCCTGCTGGATATGCCGGCGCTGCTTTCCGTTTCCGACAGCAGGAAGGTCGGCGAGATCAACAGGGAAATCGCGAAGGCCGAAGCGGAAAAGGGATCGAGCTTCATAAGATATGTTGCGAGGAGACATGAACTTGCGGCACAGCTATTCTCTGTCATAGTCGGAGCCTCAAGCCTGAAGCCGGAGGCAGGACTTCTTGTCCGAAGAACTGAACGCCTTCTGCCTGTCCTCGACCACATACGGAGGAACTTCACAAGGCAGATAACCACAAGGGAGCTTGCCGAGAGGATCTCATTGTCGCCTCCACAGCTTTTTAACCTCTTCAGGGAGGCGATGGGTATGTCGCCGGGGAAATATGTCCAGATGCAGCGGATGCGCAGGGCGCAGGAGCTTCTGCTCATGGAGTCCGACATGCGCATCTGCGAAATCGCGGAGAAGTCCGGCTATCCGGACCAGTTCCATTTCAGCCGCCTGTTCAAGAAGAGCTTCGGAGTCAGCCCCGAGCTGTTCAGGCAGCAGTTCCATGGCTGAGGAATTCTGCAGGTGGGGACAGCAGGATGAAACGGATGCAGGAAAATATTTCAGCTGGGAGTTGCAAAGATTGGCTTAAGTGTTATTTTACGGGACTTTTCCGAATATTTCTTGTTCGGATTTCGAGATTCGAATTTCGTGTTTTTCCCTGCATATGGGGCATTAGCTCAGTTGGCTAGAGCGCTTGCATGGCATGCAAGAGGTCAAGGGTTCAACTCCCTTATGCTCCACCATTTTATTTCTATCTCCCTCGCCTGACCTGCGTTGTGACTTCCCGCCCGGGGCAAAAACAGCTCTTTGCCGATTTTGGCACCTCGGTGGTACACCAGGCGAAGATCCCGGCGCCGTCTCAAAGCACCTGGCATTGCGGAGACCGCAGGAGGCAAGGCGGAAGGGTGAAGGCGGAAGGCGGAGGCCGCCTCAAAGCACCTGGCACTCTTC
>JANYBI010000167.1 GCA_025360875.1 Lentisphaerota bacterium | reverse complement strand
CAGGAGGAAGTTGAAGAGAAGATAGGAACTGTTGGTGTCCTGGCTCCACCAATGCAGGAATGGCGAAAGAAGAAACATTGCAAGCGCCCCCACGGTCAGGCGGAAAAGCGCCTTCTTGTACAGGAACAGCTTGAATCCTTTCTCCGGAAAGTGCATGACGCCTGAGAATATCATGTATGTGGGAATTATGTAGAAGTATTCCACGAAAGGAATCGGCAGGGCGTCCAGCATGTCCTTGAAGCTCAGAAGGAATATCAGGAGAATGATTCCATAGGAGATATTGTCCAGCGCCCTGAAGAACATGACATTCTCAAGCATACTGGATGCGCCGGCGGACGCGTCGCCTGATGGGGCGGCTGTCCCGGTCGAATTGTCATTTTTTTCCAAATCCAAGTCCTGGCCTGCCATTGTTTAATTCGCCTAAAGGGGATAATTTACAGGAAACCATTGAAAAGTATAACAAAATAATATAGGTTACAACGTTTTAATGGTTCTATTTTAGACTAAAATCAATATTGAAGAACTCTTATGAAATATATTGTCAAAGGGGACGACAGCAAGGAATACGGGCCTGTCGACGAGGAAACCTTGCGGAAATGGACCGAGGCCGGGAGAATCCTCCCGCACACCCAGGTACGCAACACCCTGATAAAGAAATGGAACAAGGCATCGGACTTTGATTTCCTCAAACCATCATTCGCCCTCCAGGATGTCAGAGTCGAAGAGGAAAAGGGTGGCATACAGAAATTTTCCGAAAACCTGAACATCATCCTAGGCGGGAAAAAGAAGCCGGTTGAATCGCTGAGTCCGTTTGCATCTGCATTCAAAAACAAATATATCCCGGATTCAGCATCGTTTTCACAAAGGATTTTATCCGCATCGTTTGACCTTATGGTCCTATTGGTATTCGGATTCATGCTCATGGTCTATTTTTCCTTCTCCCTTCCTGAGAAAGCGCCCGAACAGCCGAAGCCGGCGGAGCCGTCAATCCAGATGGATGCGAAGGCGCCAGACGCAGCGGCTGCAACCGCGCCAGCAGCAGCACCCGCTGTTCCGGCTCCAGCAGCGGCGCCAGTGGCTGAACCAACACCTGAGGCCGTTGTCCAAATATCACCCATAGTAACCGCGGAAGTCAATTCCGCATTCAACAGATCAATTTATCTTTTCATCATCGGCACCCTGCTGTATTTCGGCATATCGCTAGGAGTTTTCGCGCAGACATTTGGCATGTGGTTCTGGGGAATAATTATTACAAGAACCGACCAGGGCGAAGTCTACCTTGGCAGAGCCTATCTTTTCACAATCCTTATGTTCCTGTTCGGCGTGCTGTCACCCGTCATAGTCCTTTTCAATCCACGCAGGAGAAGTCTCCACGATATCCTGAGTGGTACAATGTTAATCAAAATAGCCGCCAAGCCAAAAGCCTGAACCAACCTCCAGGTCAATCCGAATGTCATTAAAGTTTTTCCCAGAACAGTATTTTACCTGCATAAACTGCGGAAAATGCTGTGGCGTCTGGGAGATACCCATAACCCAGGATGAAAAGGAACGCCTGGAAAAACTGCCACTTCCAGGCATTGACTTTTCTGAAAACAGTTTTTTTAAAAGAGACAGGAAGCATAAGAGCCTCTATCTGATACGGAAAAAAGGCAGCCGATGCGTATTCCTAGGAGACGATAATCTCTGCATAATCCACAAGATCCACGGAGAAAAGGTAAAGCCACTGGCCTGCAGGATTTATCCGTTCGACATCTTCAACTGGGAGGACAATGTGACAAGCGCCTCCTTAAGGTATGACTGTCCTGGAGTCTATTCCCAGGCCGGAAAAAGAATATGCTCTTTCAGTTCCGATATCAACTCCATGTCCAGGGAACTTTCAAAGAAAAGAAAGCTTGCCGGCGCAAGCTACAACAGGAAAATCACCACGGAAATGAAGAACATAAGGATCATCTCGTCTTCCTACATGGCTTTCCTGCTGGACACACGGTTCCGGCCCGGAATCAGGATCATGGCCGCAGCGAAACTTCTCGATTTCCATTCGAAACCGGTAAACGCCAGCGACATATTGGAAGCCGACACCTTTTTCACCAAGGACGCGGTCGAGCTTGTAAAGAGGAGCATCTCGGATCTCGAGGCCATAATTTCAGCCGCAGCCCCGCTCAACCTCCACGAGAAGATGATCTTCAGGTTCATCATAGGCTCATTCATAAGGTCTGATGAGGAATATGCCATGAAATTCCTTCCTCTGGCCAGGCTCTCCAGGGTGAAATCCATATTGAAATTCTCGCTTGGGTCAGGTTCCCTTGGAAAACTTTGCCCTCAGCTCCCGGATTCAACACCCAACGATCCCATAGAAGCCGTGAAGGGGATGAAATGGGATAAAGACGCGCTCGACATCTACTGGAACTATATCGGTTCAAAACTTGAATCTATGCATTTCTGCGGGTTCCCGTGCCTGG
>JANYBI010000124.1 GCA_025360875.1 Lentisphaerota bacterium | reverse complement strand
CGCTAAATAAAAGGATCTATAAATATTTTATCATAGATAAAATCAATGCGTAAGTTGGCATTTAGGGTCTGACTTTTCCTAGGAACTTCGGTTTAATCGAATGTTTGAACTGATGATGGCTTCCGCGCGTCCTGACAAGACACCATCCATCATCTTTCAATACTCTTATTATTTCCCTGCTGTTCATCGGTAATTATACACACTCATACACACAATGTCAAGAGAAACATTGTCAAATGTTCTCATTGGCGGAGCGTCGGCAATTGGCTGTAGCTTATTCCTTCTTGAACTTATTATTCTTTATGAAATGGTCAATATCTTCTGCTATTTTTCTTGAGCAAAGCAACGTCGCATAGGGAATAAGAGACGGTAACAGGATTATAATCAAGCCACTTCAAATGTGTTAAACTGCCGGCGGGACGCCAGCGCTCCAATAATCTAATTGCCGGCAAGATGCCGGCGCTCCACTGAATTATTTTCCTAATTCGGAGCGCCAGCATCTTGCTGGCAATTTATTTTTCCCGATATGCACTCGACCATCTCCATTCATCAGGAATCCTTACCAATCCCGCCTTGACAGGATTCATTGCAATATAATCCATGACTGCATTGTAGTGTTTCTCATTCCTGATAAAAGTATCATAGTATTCACGATGCCAGAACGAGCCAGTTGCTTTTATTCTCCTGTTGATCTCATTGGATGTAAAAGATTTCCATGAATGAACTATTTCAGACAATTTGAAATCCGAATTGAGTTTCATCAAGACATGGACATGGGTAGGCATGATGCACCACGAATGAAGTTCATATCTGTCAGACTCGAAGAATGTTAATGCATTTTTCACGACGTCTGCCAGTTCAGGTTTATTCAAATGGCAGTTCCCTACGCCTGAATCAGGAAGTTTCTCAATGCTTTTGATTTTGAGCACATTCATTTTATGCTTGAGAAGATCTGCAGGACAACTTATGCTCAATGAATTCTTCATCATAGCAAGCTTAACTTCAATTTCCTTTATTGCGCTCTGGGGGAAGGGAATCAGAAGTATGGAATGTTACGAACTGCAGGCAGTTCTCCTGTTCCACATGTGGTAGATATCCTCTTGAATGCCATTTCTTTTCGATCATATTTTATTGCCGGCGGGACGCCAGCGCTCCAATAATCTATTTGCCGGCAAGATGCCGGCGCTCCGATAAATTCCCGGCGGGACGCCAGCTACTCAACAATTATTCTACCCTCGGCTTCAGATCCAGGATACTTTCAACGGGCTTTCCCTTGCTGGTGGGATTTTTCCTGAACCAGTCCATGACCGGCTTGCCCCAGTCGTCCGAAACAGTTTCAGGCTTGGGATCGGCGGCATTGAGTTCGGGACTCAAGCCATATAGATAGCTGTTTATCAGGAGGCTATAGCTTGAAGACGGATCAATTGCATTGGAAGTCTTAATGATTGTCAGTTCATCCCCTTTGCGCTTCGCCCCTCCGAATACAAGTATCTCCTTCTTCATGCTCGTGACATAATTCCTCAGCTGTTCCCCTGTAATTTTCATGCGAAGGAGGCTGTTGCCAAAAGGCATCACGCCAATGAGATCGAGCTTGCGTATTTCACCGGGCTGCAAGTCCTGGCGGAACCCCCCGAGATTGCTGATCGCCAGATCTGCCGGATATTCGGCGAGCCATGAGTCCGTCGCGAGATTGCATATGTCCCACTGCCGTTTGAGTCCTGATGATGTGAATCCCAGCGTTTCGCCGTATTCTTTCGTGACCTTCTCGCGCCAGCGATCCACCTCAGCCTTGATTTCCGGAGCCGACACTGCCGTCTCCTTGTCCTGAATCAGCCAGACCAGTTTTGAAGACTGGACTGTTGAACTGCCGGTCTTCTCGTCCACATCAATATCAATCCTCCCATAGCATTCAAACCATTTTCCACAGCTGGCAACCCAGGTATTCCCGATCTTCTGCTGGGTTACCTCATGCGTGTGTCCACCTAACATCAGCGGTATGTTCAGATCGGCGACTTCCTTTGCAAGTGCGCATAATTCGGCCTGCGGGACATGGGCGAGCACAATGATCACTTTCGCCCCTTTTTCCCGAAGTTCAGCTGAATATTTTCTCACATATTCGGCATATGGCTTTCCTGAAATGCCTGAGGAAATGATCGAGGATGAAAGGTTCTGGAGAGTAAGCCCGACAATGCCGACCTTGATCCCCTGTTCCTCATACATCATCGAAGGTCTTATGAAGTCCACCTGGGACCCGTCGGTATTTGCGATGTTCGCAGCAACGAACGGGAACTTCGCCCATCCCTGCATCCTTCTGACGCCCGTTACACCAGTGAAATCAAACTCATGGTTTCCGATGGCTGACACATCATACCCCATCATGTTCATCACATCAATTGTAGGATCACCCTTGAAGACCGTTGAAATCGCAGGTCCTGTCGCAATATCCCCGCAGCTTATCACCAGGAACTTTTCCGGACTGTATCCCTCGTTATTCCTCCAATAGGCAAGCATCTCGGCAGCGCCTCCAATTACTTTCCCTTCCACTATTCTGGACTCGATCCATCCATGCATGTCACCGGTAGCGATGATCTTCAGCGGCTGGGCAAGAAGACTTCCAACGCAGAGGAAGTATGCCAGAAAAATAAGCCTGATACTATGTCGAGTAGACATTTAATATTCTCCTATTTTTAGATTCGATTTACCAAATCATGAGAGGAAAATATAATGCCCCTCACGGAACCGGACTTGTAGATTTCCCACATCCGGCTCTTCGTCTAACTCACCATGACAGGTGACG
>JANYBI010000104.1 GCA_025360875.1 Lentisphaerota bacterium | reverse complement strand
CCAGCAAAATGTAAACATATTGATGACCTCATTAGTAAATATGGGAAAAGTGTCTGGAGGCTAACTTTAGTGACTACTTCGCGGCGTCCTGCTGGGCTTTTGCAAATTCGGGAAGAGGGGAATATTTCGTAGTGAATTCCTTGAGTTCCTGTTTTGCGGAATCGGATTTCTCGCTGTTCAGGAATTTCAGTTTCCCCTTGAGATAGGCATAGGTGAAATCAGAGAATTCGGACTTCCATTCGTCCGGAGCCAGATCCTTCGCATCGGCAAAATTGCCCGTTATGAGGAAATAGAAGGCCAGTGATTCCAGGTCCGCGACTTTCTTCGCGACCAGCTTGAACTGTCTCATCGGCAGGTCGGTGATAGGTATCTTGACTTCAGCTCCCGAACCTGTCTTCATGGTGGCGATACCGTCCGTTACCGAGACTATTTTTCCAAGGGAACCGGCCTTGTATTCGATCTGCATTCCCGGAACCTTGTCGGCATTGTTGGCAAGGGCGTCCCAGAACTGGACTCCTTTGTTCAGCCCTGTCTTCGTCTTGTTCGCCCATTCGACGAAAGTCTTAGCCTCCGGCTTCATCAGGTCTGACGCCGTACTTTCCTCGTTCAAGGCCGAATCAAAGGCTTTCGCCGCCTCCGCGAAACTTTTCTTGACGCTGTTCAAGGCATATCTGTAACGGATATTCTCCTTCTGCTTATCAAGTTCCTGCCTGTATTCCTCGATGCGTTTCTTCTGGGCTTCCTCCTTTTCCTTCTCAAGCCTCGCAAGTTCCTCTTTCCTGGCCGCTTCGCGATTTTTTGCATTCTCCTCCTCAACCCTCACCTTGTCGAGATCCTCCCTCTTCCTGATCTCCTCAAGATGCTTGCTCCTGAATTCCTTCCTGACATTGACAAGTCGCTTCTCATCCAGGGGGACATATATTTTCAGGATGTCGGGAAGAACCTTTTCATCGCATTTGTAGCCGGGAGCCGGATGCTGGAAGAAAAATTCGTCGCATTTAGCGAGAATATCCACTTCGGACTGCGGGTTCTTCACCGCGAAATCAAGAAGCTTGTCGGCATCTCCAGTATATGCAGTTTTTGTAGGTTCGGCATAACCCGACCCCTTGGGCGTATTTGGATTCTCGGTTTTGTCGGGCTTTTTGGACGGGACCGCGGGGACGGCGGGACCGACGACCGTCTTTGGAGTTTCCTTCTTTGGCGGTGGCGGTTTCATCTTGAATATCGCATAGCCTACGGCGAAGAGGGCGGCAATCACGCATATGCTGACTGCAGTTATGACCTGGTACATCGCCTTCTTCTCCTTCATCCTTCTCATGTCCGATGTGCTGAGAGTGCCGCTCTTGGTGGACTTCGGGAATGATGATGATGACGTATCAATGCCGGTGCTTGAGGAGGAGACTTTCCCGGTATTTGTCGTGACGGCCTGGAATGAACCTGTCTTTGCCTTTGCCGTGTTTATGATGATGGTCTTGCCGGTAGCCTTCCTGACCGCGAAGGAACCGGTGGATTTTCCGTCCGTAATGGTCTTTCCTCGCCTGGCGAGGCGGATGTCTTCGACAAGCTCCTCCGGCAGCTGATATCTGTCGCCGGGGCTTTTCTCCATCATCTTCGCTATGATCCTGCAGTATGATTCGGGTATGTTCGGATTGAGAAGCCTAGGCGACTTGAGAGGCTCCTCGAGATGCTTGCGGGCGATTTCAGTTGCGCTCTTACCTGTGAAAGGGAAGTGCCCCGTAATCATATGGTAGAATGTCGCACCCAGGCTGTAGATGTCGCTCCTGCAGTCCATAGGGGAACCAGTGAGATGTTCGGGGCTTATGTACTGGGGGGTGCCCATTACCTCATCTTCGCTCGAATCGTCTATTTCTCCGGCGACCCTTGCAAGACCGAGGTCTGCGAGTTTCGCACGTCCATTCTTTGTGATCATTATGTTGTCGGGCTTGATGTCCCTGTGGATCAGCCGCTGTTCCTTCCAGGCGTAGTCCAAGGCCTCTGTAATCTGCTGGATTATCGTAACCGCCGGGTCCAGGGGAACCACGCCTTCGCGCTTTACGACCTGCTTCATGGTTTCGCCATCGATATGCTCCATGGCGAAGAAGTATATTCCGTTGTCCTCGCCTACGGCATATGCCTGCACGATATGGGGATGGTTCAGTTTGGCGGCCGCACGGGCCTCCTTTATGAAGCCGGCGACGAATTCCGAGTTGTTGGCGTATTTCTTGGACAATATCTTGAGGGCTGCCCTGCGGTCAAGGGACATCTGGTGGGTCAGGTAGACGACACCCATCCCGCCTCGGCCTATCTCCTCGAGGATAAGAAAGTCGTTGCCGACGACGACGCCGGTTGACACCAGCGAGGAAGGCGCAATAGTGACTTCCCCGCATTTTGGACAGCCAACATCAACTCCGCAGTCAGCGTTGTCGACTTCAAGGACATTTCTACAGAATGGGCATTGAAACTTCATAGGAAACAGGCAAATTCCTAAAATTAGGG
>JANYBI010000100.1 GCA_025360875.1 Lentisphaerota bacterium | reverse complement strand
CCGTGTTGACAATCCCGGTGTTCACGGAGAAACTAGAGGCGGCAGAAGTAAAGGCCGCCATGGAAAGCGTGTCCGCAAAAGACGTGGACGACTGGCTCAGACAGAATATCGGGGAAAGCTTTTTCTCGAAAAGGAAAAGCTCTTTTAGCCTCACAAAAACAAATTCAAATAATTTTTCGGTGAAGTATTTCTCGGATAATCTCAAAAAAGTGGCTTCTTTTTAACACCCCATGTGCGACCCCGGTCATCCGACGGGGCTGGCAGTTTGCCGGTCTCATAAAATCCTTTATTTTTAAGGGAATCCGGCTTTTAAAAACTTTGCACGGTGCTAGTTTTTACTTCAATCCAAAAAAACATCAGGGGATATTGCTATGGTCACAATCAAGACAAGTCTCGGAGACATCGAACTCGAACTCGACGATAAGGCTGCGCCGGTAACTGTCCTTAATTTCCTGAAGTATGCTACCGACGGGCATTACAAGGGGACAATCTTCCACAGGGTGATCACCGGATTCATGATCCAGGGCGGAGGTTTCGACGGTGCATTCAGGCAGCTTCCGACCATGCCTCCTATCAAGAACGAAGCGGCCAACGGACTCAAGAATGACCGAGGCACCATAGCCATGGCAAGAACACAGGTTGTTGACAGCGCCTCCTCCCAGTTCTTCATAAATCTCTCTGACAACGCTTTTCTCAACCACAGGGACAAATCAATGGAAGGATTTGGATACTGCGTGTTCGGAAAAGTCGTCAAGGGAATGGACGTCGTCGACAAAATTGCAAAGGTGAAGACGGGCTCCAAAGGCATGCACGATGATGTTCCCGTGGAAAACGTGGTTATCGTTGATGTTGTAAACGTCCCCTGAACTTTCTCCTGGAAAGCATTTGACTGACACGGCGCAAGCCTGCCACAATTGTAAAAACAACATTTAATTTTTTAATTTCCATCAGGAGACTCCTGACCGGTTTCAGCTTTTTTCGCATGTGGGGCCGAGACGGGTTTCATAGCTGCATATATGCGCCATTCCGACAGTGCCGGACAAAAAAAACTGAAACTGCTCCGCGATCAACAAAACCGCAAGCCGAACTCCATTCATAACACCCTGAGGGCCAACATGATACCATCACGCTTAACCACATGTCACCACACCACTTAACTTTTGCCTCCGATTGTTGTATAATGTCAACGGAAAGGGGTATGCAGGAAGACAGTTTCTAAACGTAAACGAGGGGTAAAACAAAGGAGGGAGAAGCCATGAAGAAGATAGATTGGCATCTTCTAGTGAGAGAACTTCTTGAAGGGCTGTTCCTGTCACAGCAGGAACTTGCGGAACGTTGCAGAGTGAGCCAGCAGAGCATTTCAAACTGGAAAAACAGGACTAGGAATCCCGGAATCTTCGCAAAGAAAAAACTATTTGAACTTGCCGGCAAGGAAGGTATCGATATCGGCAAATACGAAACCGATACGGCCAGGGATGTAGTCACACGCTATATGGAGCAGAACAAAGGCAGGGAACTGGTCAGGATATTCGAACTGTACCAGAAAATGACGCGCAGCGAGCGGATAAAGCTCCTGAAGTACGCGAATTCCCTTACAAAATGATCCGGTCAGGCGGATTTTCTTCTCATATCATTTACAGTCCGGATGATGATTTTTGAGGCTCTGTCAATTTCCTCAGGAGTATTTCCATGCCCCAGGGAGAGCCTGATGGCGGAATTCAGGAATTCGGCCGGAACATTCATGGCTTTCAGGACGTGGGACACCTGCGAGGCGCCTGAACTGCAGGCGGCTCCTGTGGAAACAGAGACCCCTTGCATGTCAAGCCTTACCGCAAGAGCCTCCGCTTCAATCCTGGTAAAACTCGCACTTAACGTGTTAGGAAGCCTTTTATCCAGATCCCCGTTTATCCTGACATCAGCTATGTTCTTCATTATTTGGACCTGCAGCCTGTCACGGAGCGTGCGTTCCCTTGTGAAATTTTCCTTAAGTTTTTTGACCGCCAGTTCGCATGCCCTGCCCAAACCGACTATTCCGGGGATGTTTTCAGTCCCGCCCCTCATACCTTTTTCCTGTCCGCCTCCCCGCACTACCGGATCGACTGAAAGATTTCTCCTAAGATACAGGACGCCTACTCCTTTCGGGGCATAGAACTTGTGACCGGATATTGAAAGCATGTCAACGCCGATATCCTTGACATCCAGAGGAATCTTGCCAAAAGCCTGAATTGCATCCGAATGAACCGGAACCCCTTTTTCGTGGGCTATCCTGACAATATCGCAGAGCGGCTGGATGGCGCCGGTCTCATTGTTTGCAGACATGATGCTCACGAGTGCAGTATTTTCCTTCAGCGATGACTCAAGATCGTCAAGCCTCACGATTCCATTCTCCCCCACCGGAAGATAAGTCACTTCAACACCATTTTTCTCAAGATGCTGGCAGACCTTGAGAACTGCATTGTGCTCAATTGCACTCGTTATGACATGCATTTTCCGGTTCCCGGATTCCGCAAATT
>JANYBI010000099.1 GCA_025360875.1 Lentisphaerota bacterium | reverse complement strand
CGATTGATTGTAGAATTTGGAAAGGGGTTTTCTTCAAGCAATCTTGCCTACATGAGAACTTTCTTCCTGCTATACAGGGAGAGATCCCGGATTTTCCAGTCACCGACTGGAAAATCCGCAAAAGGCACAAAATTATGCTCAGCGGCGACGGCTTTATCCGAAAAACAAATTATCCAGTCACCGACTGGAAAATCCCAGAGAACGGCAGCGCAGTTCACCCTATCTCGAAAAGATCAGGAGGCGTCTGTCCAGCCCCATCCATTCTCGCTGAGCTGGACCCATTATGTGTTCCTGCTTGGCATCAGGAATACAGAGGAACGCAGTTTTTACGAGATTGAGTCTGCAAGCCAGAACTGGTCCGTCCGGGAACTCAGACGGCACTTCGATAGCGGTCTGTATGAACGCCTCTCACTGAGCCGAAACAAGGAAGACATACGCAAGCTTGCCAAGGAAGGTCTTGTGGTAGGCAAGCCGCAGGACCTGCTCAAGGAGCCATTGGTGCTGGAGTTCCTCGGCCTATCCGAGCAGACACGTTATTCCGAGTCAGACCTCGAAGCCGCAATAATAAGCCAGATTGAACAATTTCTTCTCGAACTCGGCAAGGGTTTCCTCTTCGAGGCTAGGCAAAAACGCTTCACCTTCGACGGCGAACATTTCTTCGTTGACCTCGTATTTTACAACCGCCTCCTGCGTTGCTATGTGCTGATCGACCTCAAGATTGGGAAGCTCACGCATCAGGATCTCGGCCAGATGCAGATGTACGTCAATCATTACGACCGCTCCATCAAGATGAAGGATGAGACTCCGACTATCGGCATCATCCTGTGCAAGAAGAAGCATGACGCTCTGGTGGAAATCACCCTGCCGAAAGAAGCCAACATACATGCAAGGGAATACCAGCTCTATCTTCCAAGCAAGGAAGAACTGAGGAAGAAGTTGGTAGAATGGGCCGGTGATGCCAGTGAAATGGAAAAGACAAAGACGTGACCACCTGAAGGAATCCCAATGGGTAGATACGCAACTATGGCAACCGCACTGATATTATTATCCTCATGCCAGATGTCCGAACATGAAACTCCCGGATTGAAAAGCGTCCAGATATTTGTGTCGGAGAAAGGCAGCGATTCCAATCCCGGCTCTGCAGACAGACCTTTCGCAACCCTTGAAAAGGCCAGGGGGCATGTCAGGGAACTCAGGAGGAACGGCAGTCTCGCGGAAACTGCAGCCATTGTAAATGCCGCTGGCAGATTTGAACTTAAAGCCTCCCTTAAGTTCACGAAGGAAGATTCTGGAACTGCCGCGCTTCCCCTCATTTTCAGATCCTTGCAGAATGACAAGGCGGTACTGTCGGGCGGCAAAAAAATCACCAACTTCAAGCCTATTACGGATCCTGAGACGGTCGCGAGATTGAAACCCAATGCGCGTGACAAGGTATTGCAGTCAAACCTCACCGAGCTGGGAATAACTGATTTCGGAAAACTGTCAAGCCGGGGTTTCACGCGCAAAATATCCCCTGCCCACATGGAGCTTTTTTTCGATAACAGACCGATGACACTAGCACGCTACCCCAATGAAGGCGCCTATCTCAAGATCACAGGCTATGGAAAAACGGTCAGCGACGAGTGGAAGGCCGAAACAGGCGAACTGTCCTGAGGTTTCACCTACGATGACGTCATACCCAAAAGCTGGAAGAAGACCAACGACCTCTGGGCACATGGATTCTGGTCGTGGGACTGGGCCAATTCGGTCGAACACATTGAGACCATTGATGCGGAAAAAGGTTTCGTCCAGACAAGCCCTCCTTTCGGGATCTATAATTTCCGGAAAGGTCAGCGCTTCTATTTCCTGAATGTCTTGGAGGAACTCGATACCCCCGGGGAATTCTACGTTGACAGGGAAAAGGGCATCCTGTATTTCTGGCCGCCTTCGCCGATTGAAAATACCGACGCCATTGTTTCCATCAGCAATGAACCTCTCATTTCGTTCGATCATGCTGAGAACGTCCGTTTCGAGAACTTCGTGATCGAATGTGGGAGATCACATGGCATTGACATAGCCGACAGCGAGAACGTCACGGTCGCAGGCTGCGAAATCCGCAATGTCGGCAACCGTGGCATAAACGTGCAGGGGGGCAAGGACAACAGGCTCATCTCATCGGACGTCTACAACACTGGCGACGGAGGAATCCATCTTGAGGGCGGAGACAGGAAGACGCTTGTCCCTGGAAATCATCTCGTCCATAACTGCCATATCCATCATATCGGCCGCTGGTCAAAATGCTACCAGGCGGGAATAGTCATGGCTGGTGTCGGACAAAGCGCCATGAACAATCTCATCCATGACGGTCCTCACAACGCTATTCTGTTCTGGGGAAATGACATGACAATTGAATATAACGAGATTCACAATGTCTGCCTGGAATCCGGGGATGTCGGCGCGGTCTACACAGGACGCGATTATACTTTCCGGGGCAACAAAATCAATTACAACTATATCCATGACATCGGCGGAGTCGGAATGGGTTCCATGGGCATATACATGGACGACTGTGTCAGCGGCACTGAGATCAGGGGGAACATACTCAGGAATTCGACACGCGCTGTCTTCCTCGGAGGCGGCAGGGACTTCGTAGTGGAGAACAACATCTTCATTGACTGCAAGCCAGCGATTTCAATTGACGGCCGCGGTATCGACAAGAATCCCGTATGGGTGGACATGGTCACAAAGTTCATGAAAGACCGTCTCAACGACATGAAGCACCATCAGCCTCCATACAGTACGCGCTATCCTGAAATCGCCACCGTCGACAAATATTATGAGAAAGGTGACGGGGTTCCGCCTGAGAACATCACGATCAGGAACAACATCTGTTCCGGTGGCGAGTGGCTTAAGATCGAATGGAATGCAAAACCGGAATGTGCGAAAGTCGCAGACAATACCGTCAGTACTGATCCCGGCTTCGTCGATCTTAAGAAAGGAAATTATATTCTTAAGGATGACTCCCCTGCCCTGAAAACCGGCTTCAAGCAGATTCCCGTGGACAAGATCGGGCTGCAGAAGGACGAATACAGGAAGTAGATGCATGTTGCAGGGTTTGTGAAGTAAAACAGACATTCCTGTCTGTTTATGGTTCTTCTGCACTTTAAAACATAAAGCATGTAGTAAGGCGGAACCCTTTCAATATCAAGTCGCAATCCGGCATAACCGGTCGCATGCGCTCCCTTTTATTCCGTTTGCTTGCCTTGACATTTTCAGGAACCCGCC
>JANYBI010000098.1 GCA_025360875.1 Lentisphaerota bacterium | reverse complement strand
AAGTTCAGGAACTATTGCGAAACGAATTTCGGAGGCGTCACCGGCAAACTTATCGGCATGTCCGGAACCGCGGCCGAAACCCTGATTCTCCTCGTCGGAGTCACCCTTCTCGTCCGAGTTTAACACAATCACTTCTTCCCCAGGAAAAACATGAACTACAAATGCCTTGATGATTTAAAGACTTTCCTTTCCAGCTCCTATCCTGAAATAAAGACCGGGGAATGGGATATAGTTCCTGAAACATGCCCTCCTGAAATGGACGGGGATATAACCGTGAACTGTTTCCGTTTCGCGAAAACATTCAGGAAAAGTCCCGATGAGATCGCCCAGAAATCGCTTGAATTCCTATTATCCCATCCCGACGTCGAAAAAGCCGAAAAGATAAAGGCTTTCGTCAATGTAACCATCAAAGGAGGCGCCCTCCACAGGGATACCGTGGGTAAATTCTGCCTGATCATGGAATCATGCAACGTTCCTGAAAGTCAGAGGAAAAGGGTTCTTGTTGAATTTTCAGCACCCAACACCAACAAGCCTCAGCATCTCGGGCATGTCCGCAATAATACCATCGGAATGTCCCTGGCCTCATTGATGAAGAGGGTGGGACACCATGTTTTCAGGATAAATCTCGTAAATGACCGCGGAATACACATCTGCAAGTCGATGATCGCATACCAGCGTTTTGGAAATGGATGCACCCCCGAAAGTACTGGAAAAAAAGGGGATCACCTTGTAGGAGATTTCTATGTGAAATTCGACGGGGAGCTCAGAAAGCAGCTTAAAGATCTGAAGGATCAGAATCCGGAGCTCAAGGAAAAGACGGACGAGGAGCTCTTCCTTCAGACAGAAATAGGGCGTGCGGCCCAGGAAATGCTGTTGAAATGGGAGGCCGGCGATTCAGAAACAATAGACCTCTGGAAAAAAATGAACAGCTGGGTTTTTGCCGGATTCGAGGAAACCTATAAAAGAATGGGCATAGAGTTCGAGCACACATATCTTGAGAGCCAGACTTATCTGCTAGGCAAGACTCTGGTAGAGGAAAACCTGAAGAAGGGCATTTTCTTGAAAAGGGATGACGGCGCAGTCTTCATCGATCTTGAGGACATGAAACTCGGCAAGAAAGTCCTGCTCCGTTCCGATGGCACGAGCGTCTACATCACGCAGGATCTGGGAACTACGCTCCTGAAATACAGGGACTACTCTCCCGACATCCAGATCTGGGTCGTCGGAGATGAGCAAATCCACCATTTCAAGACTCTCTTTGCCGTGCTGAAGAAAATGGGGTTCCCGTGGGCTGAAAACCTGCACCACCTTTCATATGGCATGGTAAACCTCCCCACGGGAAAAATGAAAAGCCGCGAAGGCACGGTGGTTGATGCCGACGACCTTTTCGACGAAATGGTTTCACTTGCGAAATCCGCAGCCATGGAACGCGTCGGCGAAGGAAAAATTCCGGAGGATATAGACAGGAGATCCGAGATCATCGGTATCGGAGCCATAAAGTTCAATCTGCTCAAGTTCAATCCGAAGACCACCATAATGTTCGATCCCCAGGCCTCAATTAAATTCGAGGGAGATACCGGTCCATATGTGCAGTATGCCTGTGCAAGGATCAATTCCATCGGCAGAAAAGCTAAGGAGGCCGGAATCCTGATCCAGACCGAGGTAAATTGGAATCTGGCGTCTTCACGCGAGGAAAAGGAGCTCTCCGTGCGGATTATGCAATATCCTGACGTGCTCAAGATGGCTGCTTCAAAAATGGACTCTTCTACAGTTTCCGAATATCTGCTTGATCTGGCAAAGTCATTCAACCGCTTCTACAGGGAGCATTCCATTTTAAACAGCGATAACGACGAGCTTAAGAAGACCAGGATTGCATTGTGTTTTCGGACAAGGGATGTCCTTGCTGACGGACTTCGTACCCTGACGATAGATGTCCCGGAGGCAATGTAATAAATTTTTCCGGAGGAAAAATTTTATAAGGGATAATATGCTTCAGGCGATGGCTAGTGCAGTTTCCGAAATAGCCGACAGTGGTCCGATATACTCGGAAACAGTTGCCGGCAGGTTTCCCGTAGAACCCATCAACACCATCAGCAATTTCATATTCCTGTTCATAATCATCTACTGGGCATGGAGAACCAGGATGAACATGCTGAAATATCCAATGGTTGTGATAGGAATCTGCATGCTGGCTGTCGGATTTATAGGTGGAACTCTCTACCATTCCATGAGAAACAGTGAAGCTTGGCTGGTCACAGATTACATGGCCATCTATTTCTCCGTAATTGCCGCTTGCCTTTATCTGTGGTTCAGAATTACTGGCAACTGGTTTCTAGTTCTTCTTTTCTCTGTCCTGCCAGCACTGATATTGAGGATTGTTGCAGGCCTGCTGGTAATGAGTGACAGACATTTCATAGCGGCGGCATATGTGGTCCAGGCGCTTCTGTTGCTCATTCCGATATTTATGGTTCTTCTGCACTTTAAAACATAAAGCATGTAGTAAGGCGGAACCCTTTCAATATCAAGTCGCAATCCGGCATAACCGGTCGCATGCGCTCCCTTTTATTCCGTTTGCTTGCCTTGACATTTTCAGGAACCCGCC
>JANYBI010000074.1 GCA_025360875.1 Lentisphaerota bacterium | reverse complement strand
TATGCAGTTGGCCTTTTCCTTTGCCTGTTTCAGCACGGGCAGAAGCAGGGCCGCGAGGATCGAGATGATCGCAATGACTACGAGTAGCTCTATTAGGGTAAAATTTTTTCGGTAGAAAAAATTTTTATCTGAATGGCAGGTTTCCTTTATGCAATCCATAAAACGTCCCCCATAGGTTTCTGTGGATAATACCATACTATTTCTTCAACGACCATATTCAAGCATAGTGGTGGAGATTTATAAGTTTTTTGAAAGCTAAAGAACAATTGCCTTGAGTTCTTTCAAGTTTACAGGGGGGAAATCATCAAATTGAAATTATAACAAGAAATACGAGGTCACATCCCCGCAATTGTCTTACACTCTGTTCGGCAATGACGCAATGACCGCGGACCGTCAGTAGCTCCCTCGGACAGGCTGTACTTTTTTCGCCTTCGGAATTTCCGATTCGAAAACCGCGGGCATGTAGGTCAGAATCTTGAAAGGCCGGCCTTCGCGCTGCGCCTTCAGGCATTCCACATCCCGCCGGATCATGTCGTCGCAGTCAAGCCCGAGACGCGTCACAGGCACGCAGCTTGACAGCCGGTCGGGGAAGTTGCAGAGCGTGACGACGGTCACGTCGTCCGGAATCCTCACGTCGGATTTCGCAAGGCCTTCGGTAGCGGCTTCGACAAGGTGGTCGTCACGGACAATCAATGCGTCCGGACGGTCCTTTTCGGGAAGCCCCATCAGCAGGAGGGCCGCCTGGTGCGCCGACCATGGATGCCACGGGGTGCAGTTCTGAGTGAGCAGCGGACGGCTGACCTTGTGCCTGACAAGGTATTCGATATCTTTTTCCATTTCCTCGCGATTCAGGTATGATCCCACCAGCGCAATGCGTTTGCGTCCAATCTTGACAAGATGTTCCACCGCCTTCTCGAGGAACAGGCGATGGTTGAAAAGAATACTCGGGATCCCCTTGTGCTTTTCCAGAAGGCAATTTGCCACGCGCGGCAGCCTGGGCTGGAGCAGGACAGGCGTATTCTCAAGATAGTCGGGCTGTCTAATGAAAATCAATCCGGCAACACGGTGTGACTCCACATCGGATATGAGCCGGCTATAGCCCTCGGCCTGGATATGGCCCCCCTCATAACAGTAGGATGTGAACGTATATTCACCTTCTTCCGCTAGCTTGTTCGCGGACTGCTGAATCGTCGAAAGAAAACGGGATTCCGAGAAAGGCATGGCCGAAACCAAACCGTAGTTGTACATATGCGGAGGATTTTCAGCGACAACTGTCCCGCCGGAACGGTTTGTCTGCACAAATCCGTCGCGGATGAGATTGTTCATCGCCACCTGGATCGTCTGGTTGCTGGCGCCGAACTTCTTCTGGAGCTCGATACGCGTAGGGAGGCGTGTTCCCGGGGGCAGTTTCCCGCTTACGATCTGCAGCCGCAGTTCCTTCAGGATATCGCCATATTTCTTGTTGGCCATAATCTTTATCAATAGCTTTCTTATTAAACCATGAGCCTTGTATACAACATTTTTAATCTGGCGTCAAGGATAGCTTAAAATAAATGTTAATATTTTCCGCTATTGCCTCTGTTCGCTGATTTTGACGAATTCGCTGCACATCGCATCAATTGCCTTCTGGCTGTGCCCTGCTCCGGCCGGATCCGTATACCATCTCACCATTATTCCGCCTTTCGGAGTGCCAAGGGAGTTGACCAGTTCATGGCAATACGCGCGTATCTCCTCCTCGCTTCCGTCGCACATCACCGTCTGTATGTCGACCGGAGACCAGAAAGTGAGACGTCCGGCGAAACGCTCATGAAGCACTTTCAATCCCATGTTCATCTGCTGATCCATATGTACTACGTCCAGGCCGCATTCTATCAGATCATCCAGGATATCCACGATATAGCCGCAGCTGTGGAGGAACGTCTGCATGCCGGCCTGATGCGCCGCCTTATAGATCTTCGCATATGCAGGTTTCCAGAACTCGCGCCACTTTTCCGGTGAGATCATGAGGCGGTCCTGCAAGCCCCAGTCATCGCAGAACATGTATCCGTCCGCTCCGGCTTCAGCATATTTTTCTATCGCATACAGGTTCATGTCGACAAGCAGCCCTATCAGGTTTTTCAGCTTGTCCGGCTCCTCATATATGTCCATCCATACGTTCTCAAGGCCACGCAGGAAATGGATGCGCTCATAGAGGGATATTCCATATGAGATTATGTACTTGTCCCCTGCCCTGGATTTCTGGCCCTGCAGTTCCGTCCAGCGGCGAGGTTCACGGATGTCCGGAATATTCATCTTCGCGTAGTCGTCCCAGGTGGTCAGCGGATATTCCTTGACTTCACCGAGTTTGCACACCCCGATATTCTCCCATACGGCGCCCCATTCGTCGGACCGTTTTTTTCCAGGACCATAATCGTCGCCCCAGGGCCTCCAGTCCGGCGATGGGTTCATAGCCATGCCGGAAAAGTCGTCCGGGTATGGCGCCGGCAACGACATCGGCAGCCGTTCCGGTCCAGCAAATGCAATCGCCTTTTTCACAATTTCCCTTGGCGTCTGCTTGTATTCTTTATCCACAAATACCTCCTGTTTTAAGGAATCCTTATTAAAAGACTATCGTTCCGAAATTTTTGTAGTCGTGGAAATTTCCGCCTGTCCGGACATCCCAAGCCCATTGTGATGATGGTGACTCGTCGTAGTCGATCCTGTAGAAATTGGCACGCCAGGCATCTCCCTTTTTCGGAGTTGAACAAACTCCGCTGAACAGTTCGAATGGGATGAAAGATTCCACGGTCCATCCCTGCACATCGGCTTTTGCAGCTTTCTTCCCTCCGCGGACGGACGTGGCGCAAAGGCAGCGGCGCCCACCTTCATAGTGCCACGGCAGCCAGCCATAAAAGGCTCCTCCATTGTTTGAGACAAGGATCGGAAGCTGTGCAGCGAGAGGTGACGCCTCATACTCAAAATATAACGGATGCCGTTCATCCGGCCAGATGAAAAGCTCTATGACATCTTCGCTGAAGAGGTTGGCGTTGTCAGGCAGCCCGCTGCATGTCAGCTTGCGATCTTCGCAATCGAAAAGGAAATACATTCCCTTTGCTGAATAAAGAGCCTTGAAACGGGTCGCATATTTTGAAGAGCCGTCGCCGACCCTTTTAAGTGAGTGCCATTTTGTCTTGCTCCAGGAGGAGGAAGTACCATCCCCGCTCATCTTGAAATCCTTCACCTTCGCCAATTCTATCTTCATATCTGCTTTTCCTTTGCCATTCATGATTTTACTTTCCTCTCTGCGCGCTCTGCGTCCCAATCTCAGCGTCCTCTGCGGTCAGATTTAAGACTTAACCGCAAAGCTCGCAAAGTGGATACGCGAAGTTCGCAAAGATAAAATTATCTCTTTCAATTAATTTTCAGAAGAGGCAGTGTCCCATCCTTCCCGTATTTTCCAAATTCATTCGCAGCCTCAACCATCGCGAAAATATTTTCCTCCGGTGTCGCAGGACCGCACTGGTCGCCAGTGGAAAGTATGAAACCTCCTCCTGTCCCGGCATCGCGCATCGCCTGGATCGACGCCGCACGCACCTGTGCGGACGTACCCTTGAGCATCACATCGGTCGTATGCAGGTTCCCCATAAGGGCGATCTGTTTTCCGCGCGCCTTCTTGACTTCCGCCAGGTCGACATCCCCCATTGGCGCTATTTCCAGGGGGTTGATACAATTGACGTCCGTCTCATCGCATAGCATGTTCACCAGCTCACGCGATTTGCCACAGCTGTGCAGCATGGTCGGGATTCCGGCAGCCTTTGCCATCGCCGACCATTTCTTCAATGCCGGGATGGCATATTTGCGGGCAAGGTCCGGTGATGCCATGGTAATCGTGCCGGAGCCTCCGAAGAGGATGTAGTCGGGTCTTTTAGCAACGAGCAGCTCCATCTCACGGGTTCCGCGCGCCAGATCCCACTCGAGCCATTCCTCAAGGAGAGCCGGACTGTCCATCTCGGCGTATGAAAGTGGCAACAGCCCGCCTTCGACATGTACAAACCACATATGGAAACCGGGATATCCGAAATGCACGCCGAACGCCTGATCACATTTTTCACAGGCTGTCTTCATCTCGTTCCATTTCGCGTCGTCAATCCTGACCGCCATAGGCTGCGTCATTTTGAATGCCGCAAAATCGCTGGATATGTCCTTGATCGGTTTCTCTATCGGCGACGGCGGATCCGACCTGAAGCACAGCGAGCGATATGTCAAAGTCCCGGCCGGAGTTTTGATCACACCGTTCTGTATCATGCTCTGATCCGAGGAATTGTATTCATAGGTGTTGCGGATGTCCACCTTTGTCTCCTCATAAATGAAAGGAGTTCCGGCGGTGGAACCTACCCATGCGTCGATTCCGAAATGCTTTACCGCGTTCAGATAGGCCTTCCACAGCGGAATCTGCCCGAAGAAATAGATGTCCCAGAACGGAAGTCCGGTCAGCTTGCACGGGATATAGTTGGAAAAATCAGGCGCAACGGGAATCCGGTCAGGAACTTCGTTGCGCATTGCCTTGAGAAACCTCTCACGCGATGTCATTATTTTTTTCTCCATTTTATTTTTTCGAGATCCCCCGCGCGGCATCTATCTTCTCCCATTCCTCATATATGGCGATGGCGGTATCGGAATTGGAACCAGGTGTCAGCTCGAACTGTGCGATCACTCCGCCACGAGGATCGTAGAGATGCTTGGCGACCTGCCGGACAGCGTCGCGTCCCACCTGCGGATCCTTTGCAGGCAGAACATGCTGGCGGTCGATTTCTCCCCAGAAAGTCAGGCGTCCTTTCGCAATGCGCCCCAGTTCGGCGATGTCCATGCAGAACAGCTGTGAATTCAGCGCATCCACTCCGATCTCCACGATGTCCGGATATACCGACTGGATATGGCCGTCGGAATGCATGAAGATGAATTTCCCGTGCGAATGTGCGAAATCGCAGTAGTCCTTGTAGAGCGGCTTGAAAAGCTCGCGCCACAGCACCGGATTTATGAGCAGGGACTGCTGGGAACCCCAGTCGTCCATGAAGGTGATGGCGTCGACATCGGTCTTGCCCCAGAATTCCAGCTCCTTGAGATAGTACTCGTGGATGAAGCGGATCAATGCGGTCGTGTCCTTGCTGAGTTCCGCCATGTCCATGAGCGAGTTGGCCGTGCCGCGCAGGAACTGGTATCTCTCCCAGGGGCGCGGACAGCACGGGGTAAGAATGAACTTGTCCGATGCCGCGCAGGCGCGGTTCACCTCGTCGCGCGCCTTGTCATAATCTGCAGGAAGCGTTTCGACCGGAGGGACGACCAGCTTGCGCCATCCGTCGAGATCCTGTACCAGGGATTCCTTGACTTCCCCGATCACTCCCTTGTGGATGTTCGTGAACGTGCAGCCCCAGTCATCAACATACTCACCGACCGCATACCAGTCGCCTTTGACGCGCGGCGAAGGCCGGTACACATTGCAGCCGGGACCTGAAAAGTCGGACGGGAACCGCCTGCGCAATTCCTTCAGCCCTTCCGCCAGATGTTCCTCGGCCCACGGAAGCGCCCACATGTCGCGTGGCAGGCGTGACGGTGTCTCAAAACGCAGCGCTCTTCTCACTATCTCACGTGATGTCATGGTATCTCCTCCATTTTGAAATTTAGGGCAGCACTATTTTAATTTTTATTGTATGTTCGATATTCCACGGACGGCATCGACAACTTTCTGCGATTCCACCGGATCTCCGCATCCGCAGATCAGGATGGCCCGGATTTTCTTCAGCTCGCCGAGATTCGCGAAAATGTCGGCCGGACTGCAGTCCATCATCAGCGCATTGTCACCGGAAGCGTCGTAGAGCTCCCTCATGCAGCTCATCGACGGAGGACAGTTCGGATCGTTGGATATCTGGATGATCGAGTCGTGGACGCTTTTCGCGATCACTCCCTGTACTTTCCGTCCAAGCATGTGGTGGTGGACGGCGAGCTGGCCGAACTGTTTCCTGATTTTGGCGCTCCAGGGCGCGCCCCATTCCTCGCTGATAACCGGACCTATCATGTCCATGGCGTCCTCGGAAAGATATAAGGATCCCGGAGGAGCCAATGCACCCCAGAAGGGCATTCCGATCTGTTCGATCTGATCTCCGCAGACCTTCCTCATCTCCTTCTCAATTGCGATGTTCGCATCGACGCAGATATCCAGCAAAGTGCGGAGTTCGTCAGGATAATCATAGAAATCCGTAAGCATGGCATTGCCACGGAGCGCGTTCGCGAAATCCAGAGGACCGAAATGCAGATGCGTGTTCATCAGGCAGCTGCCGTCGTTGTTCGCCTTCCAGTATTCCAAAATCTCCCTGATCATGCGGACCCAGCGGTTATTAGGATCAAACCGGATGTCCTTCAGCTTCGAATATCCGTCATCTCCGGCAAGCGGATGATCCGCCCAGCTTGTCCATTCCGCAAACGTCACCGGCATGTCCACGAGGAAAGTGTGGTGTATGGCGATGCCGAAATCAGGCGCGAGCCATGGGATCAGATCGTCGTCGCGTCCAGCGCCCTCGGTGAGCAGCGCTTTCGAATTTGCGAGCATGTCCGCAGCCATCTCGAGATGGCCGCCTTTCCCGAAATCATAGTCGAACAGATTCTTCTTCGATACCCAGCGGTTCCGGATCACGATGAGCAGATCACCGGCCTTCTTTGACGCATAGAACCGCCGGTATCTGTCCACTCTCCGCTCAATCGACGGATGAAGTTTTTTCACTTTGAATTTACCTCTATTTCTGTTTTACCGGAACCGATGTTCCACAAGGGGCATGGGCGACAAAGCGGATCTTGCTGTTCTTCGGGACAACAAGCTCGGATTTCCCGTCCCGGGTCTCAAATGCAATTTTAATTTGCTCCTTGCCGGCCGGAATTGCGGCCATGGTACAGCCGTTTCCGGAATGTGCTGCAACTACGACCTCGATTTCATCCAGCGGCTTTTCCCCGACATAGTTCATCAGAGGACCCATCGGGACGATTGCACCGTCGCGGAGGAACAGAGGCATGGTTTCAATTGATGATTCCCAATCCATCCAGCGTCCGCCCTCGTATGTCTTTCCTGTCCACCAGTCGGTCCAGACACCTTGCTTGCCGAGGCGCGGGAAATATATTTTGCGGCGTCCGTCGGCGGTGAATATCGGGCATACCATCATGCTGTCACCGAACATGAACTGGTCGCCTATGTTCCAGACCGTCGGATCTTCCTGGAACTCGATGACAAGCGCACGCATCAGCGGCAACGACTGTTCGACACAGCGGTGCGCGCTGGCGAGAATGTATGGCATCAGCCTGTAGCGCAGGCGGATGAACTCGCGGCAGATCCGGAATGTCTTCTCATCGAATTTGTAAAGTTCGCGGTTGCCGCATCCATGAATCCGGCTGTGCGAGCAGAACATGCCTATCTGCATCCAGCGGACCAGCAGGTCGCCTCCGGTCTCCCCGAGGAATCCGCCTATGTCCTGACTCCAGAACGAGAAACCGGAAAGGCCGAATGAAAGGCCTCCCTCTATCTGCGGAATCAGATTGTCGAAATTCGGACTGTTGTCACCGCCCCAGTGCAACGGATAGCGCTGGCTGCCAGCCCATGCGGAACGTGCCCATATCACACCTTCGCCCGTGGCTTCCTTCGTGACATCAAAGAGCGCCTTGTTGTAGAGAAGCGGATAGAGATTGTGCATGCGGTGTCCCGGAGTGCCGTCATGATAGACTCCTTCTGCCGGAGCTTCTTCGCCGAAATCGGCCTTGATGACCTTTGCACCGAGCTTGAAGAGACGGCGGAAATGTTCCTGGTGCACTTTGACGGCGGCCGGATTGGTGTAGTCAACCACCGCGACAATTCCCTTGAATCCCGGAGTGAAACAGATGTGGCTGTCGTAAGTGCTCCCGTCGCGGTTTTTCACGAATCCGTCAACCGCCTTCAAATCATCGAACAGCTTGGAACCCTCGGGAATGTATGGCAGCTGCCAGAGTGAAATCTTGATTCCGAGATCAGTCATCTTCTTGAACCATGCGGCCGGATCCGGAAAGCGTTCACGGTCGAATTCCAGGTCGCAATACCAGTCCGCCTTGAACCAGAACGTGTCGAGATGGACGACATCGCAGGGAACCTGGTGTTCGCGCATCTTCTCGACGATCTCAATGGTCTCGTCCGCGGCCTTGTAGCTGATCTTGCTCTGCCAGTAGCCGAAAGTCCATTCCGGCGGAACTACGCCGTATCCGGTAAGATCCTGGTAGCGGCTGAGGATTTCACGGATTGATCCGGTGATTACAAAATAGTCGAGGAAATCATCTTCCATCGCAACCTGTACGCGGGTCGCGCAACGGCTGCCCAGCCAGTAGGTCATGCGGCTCGAATGGTTGAAGAACACGCCGTATCCGCGCGTGCTGATATGCAGCGGGATGCACTTGTAGGAACGCGGAGAGAGTACGCCGAGGGCATCGGTCAGATCATGGTCTATCGTCTGGCCCACCTTGTTCAGCTTGATGAATTTTTCTCCGAGACCGTATACCGCTTCGTCAGGCGCGAGATCAAAGCATTCCACCGCCACGCTCACCTTCTCCGGAGCAGTTTTGCAGATGCCTGTATTGTAAGAATCCCACATCCTGAAGTTGTTGCTTTCCGGACCGCCTATCCCGCACAGCAGGCGTTTCCCGGAATCAAGGATCTCCATCCGGGCGTCGGCAAGCCGCACTGTCATCCGCAGCGACTTGGTCTTCAAAGTCACCACTTCGTTTTCCGTGCTGACGGCAAGCGGTGCGGATTTCGCAGCACCTTCCACCAGCATCGGGGTACGGTTCTCGGAAACGCTCTCCCCTTCGGAATACCGGATACGCAAGACTTCATTGTTCACTGCGTCAATCCGCAGGGTTCCGGCGACAATTGTTCCGGCCGGAGTGAGCTTCGCCTGTTCCATCATCGAACTGTCGGCCGACGAAATCCGTGCCGGCGCGGCCACTGCGGCCTCAGTCTTGAAGATGATGTGTGAAGGACCGCTCGAGGCCACGCTCAGTTTCGAAATCGACGCCCTCATCAGGCGTTTGCTTTCAAGGTTGCGGGTAATCATATGTTTATCCTTTTTACTATAGGTTTTAATGTGTTTTCATAGTAGGTATTTTTTCAGGAAGATTTTGCGATATCCGCAACCAGCTTGAACTTTTCCACGGTCACTCCCGGCGGACACGAATCGGAGTTGGCAAGCACAAACGGTCCGCCTTTCCCGTCGGCGATCACCTGTTCCACATAAGGACCGAGCTCCTTCATGGACAGTCTGAGGAACTGCGTCGGCTCAATGCCGCCGATGATTCCAAAACTTGATCCTGACAGCTTCCGTGCCTCAGCCAGAGTAAGATTTCCAGTGGGATATGGCGACAGGCTTTCGACAGCCATGACCCCGCTCTCCTTCATCGGCTGGATCAGGGCGCGCAGATGTCCGCAGGCATGCTGGATGTAACGCTTTTTGCCGGTGCGCAGTATATCGCACCACTGTTTGATTTCGGATGCTATATAGCGTTTGTACATATCTGGGGAGTAGTTCTGCGTGCTGGAATCCTCCCAGGTGATAAAATAATCGTAATTGGACTCGGCGGAAATCCGGGCGGCCTCCATATCTTTCGCAACCATGGCCTGCCAGAGGGCATTGACCGTGTCCGGGAAATCCGCCTGGGCATACACGAGCTCTTCGGTACCTGCATGGTGCTCTACAAGGGACTGGTACGCGGATTTGCCTCTCGGAATGAGCATTCCCAGCGAAAGACCTTCGCGTCCGTCTCCGGCGAAGTGCCTGGTAACCGGTTCCATGTCACGGACAACGCGGGTATGCTCCTCGATCCAGAGCTGGACCTTGTAGTCCTCCTCAGTCTTCAGCGGATGTTCGACCAGGAAACTGGTATTGCCCGATTCGCTCCTGGCGCTTGCCATCCGCAATGAGCCCACCGGAGTACTCACAACTGCAACCGCCTGTCCGTTCTCCTCGAAGTTTTTGGTCTTCATCTCCTCAGGAGTTTCGAACCGGACAGGACATGGCGCGCCTCTCCAGAGCGGGTCCGCCCCTACGGAATGGTGGAATGCCAGAAACCCGGCATCCAGCACGTTCTTCGGGAAGAATTCCCATACATATGCAAGAAAAGGGCAGAACGGAATGCGGTCCGCCTGCTTGCCTTCCAACGCCGCGACAATACGCTCTTTCGACGTCATGTCTCATGCTCCATATTCTGTTTTCCATAAATCCGCACTGCCAGGTTTCCATGTCAAACGGAGTTATGTCCAATGCAATTGTTTTTAATCTAGTCATAGGATATATATTTTAGACTTTATGTCAAGATTCACTAGGAATTTTACAGGAAAATAGTCAGGCGGCCGGCAGGAGCGGCTCCCAAGGCTAACGTCACATGGGATCAAAGAGGCCCTTTCCCACGAAAAAAGCTGCACTGCCATCGGTATACCCTACGCATAGCGCGCGGGGTTTGACGCTGTTGCCCAAATCATTGATTAGCAATCGGTGGGTGGAGGACGTGCTGTAGATGTTGGGCAGGTTGAACACTGTTTCCGGGCAGCTTAAGAGGGGAGTACGTCTTTTGAAGCTGCCCAGCGGAGTACCGGACGGTCCGGTGAAGTATGCTCCCCCGACCCATTGGACTATGGTGGCTGCATCATAAGTGCCCGGCCCCCACCACAGGAAAGGCGGTACCTGGCGGTAGCGGTTGTCCTGGTCGGGTTCAAACCAGTTCCAGCCCCAGCCCCATGTTCCGGCGCGCCAATTCATGTCACCTCCATAATCTTGCACTGGACAGCCCAAAACCTTCCAGCTGGCATATTCTCCGGACAGGATATATCCACGCCAGGATTCCTTTTGCAGGCAGACCTCATCGAAGCGGTTAATCCCATGCGGAGTTGACCACCAGCCCGCAGACGGTTCATATGACTGTCCCCACCATGCGCAACTGGGAATGCAGTTGGTAACGGTGTTATAATCTCCGAGGTAGCCTAATATCGCCACTAGGCTTTGCCGGTGGCTGGAAACGCAGAGAATATCCTTGGCCTTTGCCTTGGCATTCTTTAGCGCCGGCAACAGCATCGCCGCAAGAATCGCGATAATCGCAATTACGACCAGCAGTTCGATTAAAGTGAAGGATGCCAGATGCTTGATACTGGATACTGGATTTTTATATCTTGCATCATGCATCCTGTAACCAGCATCATTCAATTTCGAATCATCAATCCTCAATCCTTCCTCCTGCGGAGGCCTACGGAGGACAGATCGAAAAATTAAAATGTTCATGTCATGTCTCCATTATTGACCTATTCCAATACGGCGCTCTTACTCCACGCTTCGGTCTTTTTCGGCTCAAATCACCTAGTCTCGTTCCGCAAACTTCTTTCCAGCCACAGTCTTTCGGAAACAAGTTCCGACTCGAACAGCGGAGCAATAACCGCATTTTGGCTGAATTTACGGCCTTCCCTCTGGGCCTTAAGACATTCAATGTCGCACCGGAGCATGTATTCGCAGTCGAGTCCTAGGAACGTTATAGGGACGTGGCTCGGTGCCTTTTCCGGAAAGTTGGCCAGCGACACGACAGTCACATCATCAGGAATCCTGACTTTCGATTTCAAAAGACCTTCACTTGCAGGCTCCAGCAGATGATCGTCCTTGATGATCACTGCATCAGGACGGTCTTTTCCCGAAAGACCCATGAGCACCATTGCGGCCTGATGCGCAGACCACGGGCTCGAGGGCGAACAGTTCTGTGTGAGCAATGGCTGGCTAACCTTGCGTTTCATCAGATAGGCGATGTCATATTCCATATATTCGCGGCACAGATATCCCGCAATCAGCGCTATCTTCCTACGTCCAATCCGGACAAGATGATCTACGGACTTCTCAAGGAATAAAATATGGCCGAAATCGACAGAAGGGATATTCCGGGGCTTTTCCCTCTGGCAGTTCATGACCCGTGGCAGGCCCGGCTGCAGCAGCGCCGGCGTATCAGCGAGGAAATAAGGAGGGGTAATAAAAATCAATCCGGCGACACGGTACGATTCCACATCTGACAAAAGCCTTTTGTATCCTTCGGAATTAACGCGTCCCTCCTCCGTGCAATAGTAAGTGAAGGAACAATCCCCCTCTTCCTCCATTTTCATTGCCGCATGCTGCATCGTGGAAGTGAAACGATTTCCGGAAAAAGGTATATGTGATACCATGCCATAATGGCAAAGGTGCGGAGGTTTTTCAGCGACCATCGTGCCCTCAAGCCGGCTTGCATTTACAAAACCGTCCCTGAGCAGGCTGTTCATCGCCATCTGGATTGTCTGGTTGCTCGCATGAAAGCGGCACTGAAGCTCGCTGCGGGTGGGGAGACGCGCTCCCGGAGTGAGTTTTCCGCTGACTATTTCCAGCCGGAGCTCCTTCAGTATGTCTCCTTGCTTCTTGTTGGCCATTGCTGGTAATCCATTATATTATTATCGTAATCCATTATATCATATCATATTTTAGATTACGAGTCAAGGCATCAGCTCTTGATTTCCTTAAAATATTCCGGGGTAAAGTAAACGCCGGAGAGGTCCCGGATAAGTGCAATAACGCAATAACATGGTCGTTGCAGGTTAAGTCATTGCGGACAAAGTAATAACATTGTTTACGTTCTTGCTCAGCACGTTCACGTTCTTGTCACGTTCTTGCTCAGTGCAATAATTACGCCCATTATTATAGGCTCGATGAGCGTGGCATAACATATTAAAAGCTATTATTATGGCCATATATTGATTTTAACTGGATGCGGCTGTATTCTACCGGCATGGAGGATGAATCAATATGAATACAAGCAGGACTCGCATATTCCAGGATGGCAGGACATATCACATAACACATCGCTGCCACAACCGCCGCTTCAACCTCGGTTTCTCGCTCGACCGTGACAACTACCTGAACAGGATGTGGGAGGCTAAATCCAGATATGATGTCTCGCTGCTCGACTATATAATTACCAGCAACCATGTGCATATTCTCATATCCGCCGCGGATGGCGGGCAGATATCGAAGTTCATGCAGTATGTCTCCAGTCTTTCGGCCAGGGACTACAACCGCAGGAAGGAGAAGACGGGCTCACTCTGGGAGGGCAGATACCGTTCGACGCTCATACAGGACGGGGCACATCTTGGATGCTGTCTTTCCTATATTGACCTTAACATGGTGCGCGCTGCAGGCCTGGAACATCCGGCGGAGTGGAAATGGAGCGGGCATCATGAGCTTGTGGGCCGTCGGCGCCGATACCGTCTCATCGACAGAGAGAAGCTGTTGAAAAAGCTCTGCTGCGATTCGGAGGATCAGTTCCGGAGATGGTACATAACAACCCTGGACGAAAAGATCCGCCAGGGCGAATTGCGGCGCGAATCCTTCTGGAGCGAATCAAGGGCCGTCGGCGACTACGAATTTGTATTTAAGCAGGCAAAGCGCAAGGAAAGAAAGAACATTGTCAAAACAGAGAATGGGCCGTGTTATCTTTAGTCACGGTCTGAGACTGTGAGCAGTAAAAGCTTAAAAGCTATAAATGCTATCAACAATTGAATATAAGCTCATCCAGTTGAGTCTAAGCGATATTAATTATGAGTGTAATTATTGCACAGAGCAAGATAGAAGAGCAAGATAGAACACAAGATAGAATATGTTCATTTTGCCAGACGTGGCTCAAGGGATCGCACATTGGCCCTGGAAGAAGCGCTGACAACTGGCCGGGAACGTTTCCTCACCAAATGGAACAAGACTTCGAATAGTGTAATAAGACCGATAGCAGGATATCCAAAAAACTTTTCAGGTCTTCAGGCCGTTGACTATTTTCTATGGGCCTTGCAAAGGATTTACGAAAGACATGAGGACCGATATCTTGAATATGTATGGGACAAGGTAAGCCTGATTCATGATGTGGACGACAATTCTGAAAAAGGCTATGGAGTGTATTATAATAGAAAAAGAGGGATTGATGTTGAAAGGATAAAAAAAACACACGGGATATAGGATTATACCGGCAAAGCGGAATAATCTCACGGCATGAAGCCGAATTTTGTCCCGTGCTATATATAAATTAACATCGTATCAGTTTATTGCAAAGGCATCTATACAAAAGATATGGGAAATTCCCGCGTGGCATTCGAAGAGCTAGTGTTATGCCATGGCCGTTGCAGCTTGTCATATCAGATTCCGAACAGAATCCGGCCTCTTCTACGGTTTGTAGCGTAAAGCTCATATTCTAGCCTCATTTTTTAGTTCTGGCAAATCAAATATCTTTAAGTGGAAATACTCATCGTCCCTGTATCCGTAGGCCTGTCTCATAAGCCATCTGATTTTATTGTT
>JANYBI010000039.1 GCA_025360875.1 Lentisphaerota bacterium | reverse complement strand
TGAAGTCGGTGTCATGCCTTGGTGCAACCCATATTCCAAAGCGCTGGGATGAGAAGGGCAAGGCTTATGAATGCACGGCGGACGATTCGGCATATGCGACATTCGAACTTGAGACAGGAGTGATAGCCCATTTCAATTCCTCATGGAGCGTAAGGGTCCGCAGGGACGACCTCCTGACCATGCAGGTTGACGGTACGAAAGGTTCCGCGATCGCAGGACTCAGGAAATGTCTTTTCCAGGCGGCCGCCGGAACCCCGAAGGCGGTATGGAACCCTGACATCGACAATCCGATAAGCTTCTATGACAGCTGGACACCTGTTCCGGATACTGCGACCTATGACAATGCTTTCAAGATACAGTGGGAGATGTTCCTGAAGCATGTGGTCTGCGGAGATGCATTCCGCTGGAGCCTGCTGGAGGGTGCAAGGGGTGTTCAGCTTGCCGAGGTCGGTTTCGAATCCTGGAAAAAGAGAGCCTGGGTTGATGTTCCTGAGATGAAATAAGGATCTGGTCCAGATCATTCGATCATCCATGAGGTTCTGCCTGAATTATTTTAGGCTCTTTCCTTGAGCTGTCCGCATAACCGGCGTAAGTTACCATGCAGTATGACTTTTGACAGAGGTTTCAATGCAGGAAACTAACATGTCCCCAGAGGTTCCGGAATCCACAGAACCAGCGGAATCTGACAAAGGAGCAGTCGACAGAATCAATGCCGAGGCAGCTCCTTCTCCTGAAATGGAGAATCCGAACGATACCTTGAATCTCCGCGGAGGCTCCAAGCCGCGGGATATCCCCATGGGCACAATAGGTCCATACCGGATCGTGGAATTTCTCGGCAGGGGCGGCGCCGGAATCGTATATAGCGCGAAGGATGCCGACAATGCAATGGTTGCAGTCAAGGTCATGACGGCCACGCCGTTCATGGAGGAGACTGAGATCAAACGGTTCCTCCGCGAAGCCGAGTCCGCCAAGCTTCTCAGGAAACACCCCAATATCATCACAGTCTACGATACCGGACGTGACGGACAGAACTATTATATCGTCATGGAACTGGTTCCGGGGGGAAAGACTCTGGACGGCCTGGTCGGCAAAAATCTGTCTGTGAAGGAGATTTTGGATTATGTGATTCCTGTGGCGCATGCAATTGCATATGCCCACAAGGAGGGGATACTCCACAGGGATCTGAAACCTGAGAATGTGCTTATCAATGAATTCAATCAGCCGCTCCTGGCCGATTTCGGTCTGGCAAAATCGGAAAATACCCCTCAGCTGACAATGACCGGGACCATCATGGGGACACCGAGGTATATGTCGCCGGAGCAATGCGGGTTCGGTGACTCACTGACCACGAACCAGTCCGACATATATTCTTTCGGGATCATGCTCTATGAGCTTCTGACCGGTACTTTACCTTATCCAATTACCGAAGAAATGAATCTTCCGGAGATATTCAGGCTTATCCGGGACCATGAGGCAAGACCTCCGCGCAAGCTGCGACGGGAGATCAGCCGCAATCTGGAAGCTGTCGTCCTTAGAATGATTGAAAAGGAAAAACAACTGCGCTACAGGGACATGTCCCAGATCTGCGCGGATCTTGAGGCTTGTCAGGCAGGAAAGGCGGTTTCAGTACGCCGTCTGTCGCTGGCCGAACGCTGGGAGAAGTGGGCGCGGCGCCATGCAACACAGGCAATAACGATCGCAGCAGCGCTTGCCATAGGGGGTGCGTTATACTATTTCGTCATCGCCCCTAACACCAGTGGAAGAGCCGATGCCAAGCAGTTGGTTGATGTCAGTGCGGTTGCTGGCAAGCACAAGTCCATGCGCCTGGAAGAGGAGATCGAAGAGCTCAAACATCCAGGGATGCATTCCGGTGATAACGAATCAGCCGGCATGAAACAGCTCCTTCAGGGACGAATCCTCCTTTCAGATGGGCATCTGGACGAAGCCAGGACAAATTTCCAGTCAGCCAGGGAATGGGCGGAAAAAAACGAGCATGCCGGCATTCTCCATGAATCCATGAGCAGTCTTGCACGGATAGCGCTGGCGAAAGGTGACAACAGTAAAGCTGCCGGAATGTTCAATGAACTGGCCCTGGAACTGGGCAAAAGTACGCCGAACGGGCAGATGGCGCTGTTCGAGGCCGGAGCAGCACAATGGCTGCAGAAGAATGAAAAGGAGGCCATGCAGGCATGGCAGGAAATAGAGGACAGGGACAATGCGGATAAGAAGAGGGGGATTGACAGCGGGCAGCTGGGAAGTTATATTGTGATATTCGCACAAGTGATGATGAAGCACAAGGATTTTGCTAAGATTGAGGCGACAGTGACGGAGGGGCCGAAGATTTTCAAGGGATTGGGTTTCTGGGTGCTTGCGCAGAATGTTGCTGATAAGGAGAAGAGAAAGGAATATCTAGACGAGGCGGCATTGAACAAAGGTATATTCATCTGGATTAACAAGGAGGAATAAAAATGATACAGCCAAGGAAACGCCGGACGAAGGTAATCAGCAGGTTTACATTGACAGAAATACTGGTAGTCTCCGCCATTGTCGCCAGCATTCCCACCGGAGCATATGTCAGGGCCAAGCAGAAGGCGGCAGAGATCGAGTGCCTGAACAACATGCGCCAGGTCGGCATTGCGATAAACGCCTTCCAGATCAGCAACGGCGAATATCCCAAGGCTGCATTCTTCCCTGAAAACCCCAAGAAGGACGCCAACAGCATCAGGGTCATTCTCGGAGATGATCTCAAGAGCGACAAGGTATGGGTATGTCCGGGAATGCCTGAAGCGTTGAGGGAAAAAGGATTGACCTGGGTATATAACGACACGCTTGCAGGCAAGGCCACTGTGAAGGATCCTTCAAAGACCTGGATGCTTATTGAATTTAGCTGCGTCTCGAAGAAAGTGCCGTCGGCACATCCCGGCGGCTATAATATCGTGTTTGCGGACGGCCACGTGGAGACCTGCAAGATCCTGCCCGAGGACATCCTGAAAAACCAGCAGGCGATAATTGAGAGACTGGCCAGGCTGCACGAGTTCGCCAGCAATTGTTCCCGTTAGATGTAAATATTCACTGAAGGACATGCTTCAGTGAATATTTACGGGTATTATTTCCTTTTCCTGTTCTTAAGGAAATATTCCTGGTATTTCAGGCACATTTCATCGCTGATGTTTGCCGGGATATGGTTGCCGACCGCGAAGATCAGCCCCTTGCATTTCGGAGCGAGCGCGAAAGTTTCGTCCATCTCCTTTTTCACTTCATCCCATGTGCCGAAAGTCATTGTCCTGCAGTCAACCTTGCTTCCGACGATGCAGTGGGTGGCGCCGAAATTCTCAACGACATAGTCGAAGTTGTTCGTAGGTTCGAATATGAAGCCGTCGGCGCCGCATTCCGCGATGTCCTTCATGAACATGTCCCAGGTCCCGTCTGAGCAGAAAAGCACCTTCTTCCCTTTTTTTCTGAGGGGTTCCCAGAGTTTCCTGTAGATCGGGAATATGACATCGCGGTAGAAATCCGGATGCATGAACGGACCCGAGGTCCAGACCATGTCGTCATGCTGTATGAAGACTTCCGCTGAGGTTTCGGCCCAGGCGCAATTGTAGTTGTACGTGTAATCTCCTATGCGGCGGAGCACTTCTGCGAACTTCGCAGTATCCGCGCCCGCCATCAGCAGCATGTCCCAGCCGAAGGCTTCAATCGCGCCCGAGACCACTGACTTGTAGTATCCTCCAGTAAATACCTGGTCTGGGTTCGCGGATGAGCATCTCTGATAATGTTCCTCATAGAGGGTGACAAGTTCGCGATGGGAGAGAAGGCCGTATTCCCGTACGGGATCGAACTCGTAGATCTCTTCGACATCCGTGAACGGGCAGCTGCTGGAATCCTTCTTGTCGCTTCCGTCGGATGCATATTCTGCGTGGCCCATGTTTGTTGCACGCCCCTTGGCCTTCCAGTCAACCACGTCGTTGACGCTCCAGAGGAAATCGAGATCGAAGGTTTCGTTAATGCTCTTCGGCTTGAATTTTTCCACAAGGGAGCTGTGATAATCGAGCGAATATTCAGTATGCGCTATCTCATCCGGCCGTCTCAGGAAGATATTGTCGAGTGCTCTCTTTTTGCTCATATTGGACATGTCCTTTATTTTATATTATTTGTAAAATACATTACTTGATAGACGCTGTATATTTAGCATATTAAGATAAATATGTGTATTTCTAAGAATATGGAGGGATAAATGAATGACATGTCCGAATCTCTTGCGGTGACGGTGCTTGACGCCCAGCTTACTTTGTGCAGCGAAGGATGGGCGGCCGCCGGAAAAGTGGTGATCAACGATCCTTTCGGCAGGATATACTTTGTCAGAAAGGGAGATGGGATTGTGGAACACCATGGGAGGAAGTATATGCTCCGGCCGGGGTCGCTCTATCTGATACCACCCCATTCGCCGGGCAAATACATCTGTCCCCGCAGGATGGAGCTCCTATGGTGCCATTTCACCGCAAAGATGTTCGGGGAAGTCGATCTCTTCGACTATTATGAATGTGAATATGAGGTAAATGTCCCGCAGGCCGGGAGAGAGCGGATGATGAAGATGTGGAAAAGGTTCATCGCTGTCGCCAACCTTGATTCACCCGCTTCCCACGTGGAATCCGGCGGTATCCTGCAAATCCTCCTGTCGTATTTCCTGGCTACGTCCGACGAGGCCCAGTCCCGCAGGAAATCGGAATCCTGGAGCCGTTTCAAGCCGTCGCTCGAGTTCATCGGCAAGAATATCTCGCGGCAGATAAGGATTGCGGAAATTGCGAAAGTCGCAGGACTGCAGGAAAATTATTTTACAGGCCTCTTCCATTCGGCTTTCGGCATCCCGCCTCTGGCATTCATAAACTCGATGAGGATCAAGAAGGCCGGCAACATGCTGAGGTCGGGTTCGAAAAGCCTCAAGGAGATTTCCGCGGAATGCGGGTTCTGCGACCAGTTCCACTTTTCGACCGTGTTCAGGCGCCAGACCGGGATGACCCCGTCCCAGTTCAGGAAGAGCCTGTCACTTGAGAATTCGTGTTGATAATATTTACCGTGATTTACTATCTACGCATTTTAAAAATTCCTGAACTGCGGCAAAAGCCGAAGCAGCCTGTGTCAGGTCTTCGATAAAATGTCCATATTGAACAGGCCCGTCGTACGATGGACTTCTGAAATGTCTTTTCATGGATGAGATTGCGTTTTTAAAAGCATCCGCCCTGCGTTCCCCCGATGTCGCTTCCCGGGCAAGTGCCGACGCCCCTCCTTTGTAATTTGAAAGAACATAGACCATGTCGTAGACATCCTTGGGCTCGCGTCTCTTATCAAAGGCCAATGCCTTTAAGACTACAAATGGTATGGGCCGGCATATATTTATGGTTTCTTCCGTCAATCCGCCGGAAAGAAGTTTTCCATCGATCTGGATCCTCAGCGGCTTGTCGAATGCCAAAGCAAGTCCTTCTACCTGAATTGCGCTGAGATTGTCCTGAATGCTCTTCATAAGTGAATCAGCCGGTCCGCCATGCTTTGCAGTAAGGAAGTCAAGAATCAGTTTTGCATTGCCAGTTTTTTTGACAAAAGAATGTTTCTGTTCCATCCCCTTTGTATTCTTTCCGGATTCAAAACCCATTTTTCCCAGCGTTTCGGCAATATCCTCATAAACTTCAATGTCTGCTACGGCAATTGAAATTCCAAGGTCGACATCCATTGTTCCGCAATGCCTGTTCTTCCGGGGCTGCTTTTCCTGGTTGATAAGATAGCGTGGCACAAGCCCACCAATCAATACGAGATGATCGCGGTATTCACCAAGTTTGCTCCATATTTCAAGAAGGCCCATCTCGGCAAGTTCTGTCGTCTTATCATTGTATCCCGAAATTATAACTGGCTTCTGCATTATCAGTCATTCCCCCATTTCAGGCATTCTTCCTTGAAATGCTCGGCCTGCTCCTTGGCACGTCCCGGCATTTTTGACAGATCAAGATAAAGCTGTGCTTCTGAAACGACAGGACAGTATTCATTATCTGCGGTATTGGAATTAAATTGAAAGACACCTTCATCATGTGGAAGGTAAAGGACTACGTTCCCATCTCTTTCCACCGGAAAAAGAACCGGGGAATCCTTGATTGCAGGAACTTCCTGGGCATAGGCCATGAGTTTAGGTGGAACTCCGTAAGGTGCCAGGATAAATGCCCCGCTCCAGCCGGTGAGAGCGGATTTTACACCCAGACGTTTCAGTTCATCAGATAACTTCCTGAGGCCTTCCTCATACGAATTGAAATTCAGTGCAAATTCATTTTTCTTATGCCGGTCAAAGCGGTAATGGGCCATCCAATCATTCAATAACCGGTCAGGATCAACAAGTTTTATGAAACCGCCTATTTGAAATATGTACTTTTCAGATTGCATTTTCGCCAGAATTTGGCTTGCATATCCCTGGGTAATTCCGGTCTTATCAACAAGTTTCGCCTGTTCCCATGTCGTTTGCGGACGTGAAAGCAAGGCCCGGACTATCCTTGAAGCCTTGGCGGAAAAGACAGTTCCCGAAGTGCCAAGATGCCTTTTCTCCTCTTTTGGTTCGCGATAACGTTCGATGATGGGACCCGGCAGCTTTAGAAGGACATTTCTGTTTAGATCAATTACCGCTATATTGTTCTTCTTGCAGCATTCAAAGGCATTCTCAGTTATTCTACGGGTAATGATCAAGGGTAGAAGATCCCCAGTTTTATCCTGAATACCTTCTTCAAAACCAAAGGAGTAGGCAAATTCATTGATTTGATCGGGCTGGAAAACCGCCTTTGCCTCAATGAGAATATCTTTCTTGAGCTCCGGCAGCGACAGCCTGGCATCCCATTTTCTTTTTCCAATGCCGCACGCAGATGCCTTCTTGTGGGCGATTCCATGCTCATCAAGAAGAGATTCGAGCACTTCCAAACCCTGTCTTAAGATGTCTTTTTCTATCTTCATGACATTACTATATGGGTATTATTACAAATATGCAATAGTGCCCATATAATAATATAGTTTTTTGCGGATTAGTCTAAGCTGGAGTTCACGGCTGACATTCTTCATAATAGGAATTCGACTGGCGTATATCAATGAGGATCAATGATCTGCACCATCAGGTGGAAGATAGAAACCGCATTTTTCAATGACTATTTCTTCGATTATTTTCCGGGAGGTTCTTATGTAGCCGCTTTATTTTCTGCGGGCTTTGTATCAACTATATTTGGATTTGCAGGCGGTTTCCACCCGCCGACCTTTTCACGCAACCACTGGATGGCGACATAGAACATGGGAGTCATGATTGTTCCAAGCACTTCACCGACGATCATTCCGCCGAACACGGCTGTACCGAGGGAGCGGCGGCTCGCTGCGCCAGCACCTATCGCGAATACCAGCGGCGAGACACCGAGGATGAATGCGGTACCTGTCATGACCACCGCGCGGAAACGGGTCTTTCTGGCCTCGATAGCAGATTCAACTATCCCCAGTCCCTTTTCGCGCATGTGCATGGCGAATTCGACGATAAGGATCTCGGTCTTGCATGTCATTCCGAACAGGAGTACGAATCCGATCTGCGTGTAGATGTTGTTCTCGACACCGAGCAGCAGAAGGAATGCCAGGGAACCCAGCAGCGCCACAGGAACTGAAAGCATGATCGCGATAGGTATCATCCAGCTCTCATACTGTCCGACAAGGAAGAGATATATGAAGACCAGGGCCAGCAGGAATATGAAGCCGGCCTTTCCTGCAGCCTGAAGTTCCTGATAGGACATGTCGGTCCATTCGTATTTGAAACCTTCCGGCAGCACGTCCTTGGCAACGCGCTCGAAGGCGCCCATCGCCTGTCCTGAACTGATGCCCTGGGGTGTTGCGGCATTGATTCTTATCGCCTGGTACATGTTGTAGCGCAGGATGGTCTGCGGTCCGAACACGATCTTGGCGGTTGCGATGGTGCCTAGCGGGACCATCTTGCCTTTAGCGTTTCGCACATATATCCCCATGATGTCTGAAGCGCTCTGGCGGAACTCCCCCTGCGACTGGAGCATTACCTTGAAGACCTGTCCGAACTTGTTGAAATCATTTACATAATAGGAACCCAGATAGGTCTGCAGGGCGTTGAACACATCGGACAGGCTGAGTTCCAGCTTCATCACCTTTTCACGGTCTATTTCAAGATATATCTGGGGGACTGTCGAACTGTAGGTGCTATATGCCGACGCAATTTCAGGCTGCTTGTGCGCCTCCATCAGGAAAGCTGTCATTACCTGTGCAAGCACCTGCGGGTCGACACCTCTCAGATCCTCGATGATGAATGACAGTCCGCCTGCGGTTCCGAGTCCGGGTATGGCCGGAAGCGGGAAGCAGAAGAACGCGGCGTCCGGCATGACATTGAGTTCGCCCTGGAGCTTGCGCATTAGGGATTTCTGGAACAGTTCCGGCGTTTTCCTCTGGTCCCAGTCCTTGAGAACCACTATCAGCAGTGCATTGTTGGGATTGTTCACCTGGTCGATCATGTTATAGCCGTTCACCGCGAGGACATGGTCGATCCCCTTTACCGCCAAAATCTTTTCAACTGCGGTCCTGACAACCTTGTTGGTGCGTTCAAGCGAAGAGGCTTCCGGCAGCTGGATATTGACGAAGAAAATTCCCATGTCCTCGTCCGGGATGAATCCCGTAGGTATTCTTTCGTAGAGCCAGTTGCATCCCCAGAGGCAGGCCGCCAGGAAGATTACGCCGAGGAACGCCCGCCGGGCGAACATCTCGGAAGCGGAAGCGAAACCGAGAGTCACCCAGTCGAAGAATTTGTTGAACATGCGGAACGGAAGGATAGGCCTGCCCTTTTCAGGTTTCAGGAAACATGCGCAGAGCGCGGGGCTCAGCGTAAGGGCGTTTATCGCCGAAATAAGGACGGCGCATGAGATGGTGATCGCGAACTGGCGATACAGGGAGCCGGATATTCCGGGCAGGAAACATACGGGGACGAACATGGCCATGAGCACGAATGTGGTGGCTATGATGGGATTGGAGACCTGCTCCATGGTCTTTTCGGTCGCACTGACAGGATCCAGACCCTCGTGCTCCATGAGACGCTTGCAGTTCTCGACGACTACAATTGCGTCGTCGACGACAATTCCTATCGCCAGTATCAGTCCGAAGAGGGAGACGAGATTGATGCTGTAGCCCATCGCAAGCAGGGCCGCGAATGTGCCGATCAGCGACACCGGTACCGCAAGAGTGGGGACCAGGACCGCGCGCCAGTCCTGCAGGAAGAGGAAGACGACCCCGATCACAAGCGCGATGGCTATAAAAAGCGTGAACACGACTTCCTTGATCGAACGGCGCACGAACTGGGTGGTGTCATAGTTTATGGAATATTTCAGGTCAGGAGGGAAATATTTTTCGAGATCCTTCATCTTCTTGTAGACCGTGTCCGCGATTTGCAGGCCATTTGCCGCAGGCAGCTGGTAGACCGCGAGATTCAGGCCGGGCATGTTGTCGCGCTCGCCGAAGGACTGGTAGCTGAAGGAACCGAGCTCGACCTTCGCGACATCCTTGATCTTTATCTGCGATCCGTCGGACTGAGCCCTCACGACAATTTCAGCGAATTCCTCCGGGAATTCAAGCCTTCCCTTCACCTGGATCATGAGCTGGTTCACCTGCCCTGGAGGAGTAGGGGGCATGCCGATCTGGCCGGATGCCGCCTGTACGTTCTGCGCCTGGATTGCATTTATTATTTCCTGCGGTGAGACACCGAGACTTGCAAGCTTGTCGGAATTCAGCCATATGCGCATGGAGTAGTCCAGCTCTCCCATTATCTTGGCGTCGGCGACACCCCTGATACGGAGCATTTCATTCTGGATATTGATGAGCGCATAGTTGCTGAGGAAGACGGAATCGTAGGTGTTGTTCGGCGAATAGAGGTTGATCACCATCAGCATGTTGGTGGACTTCTGCTTCACCGTGATCCCCTGCCGCTTGACGCTGTCAGGAAGCTGCGGAGTTGCAAGGCTTACCCGGTTCTGCGTGTTGACGGTGTTCATGTCGCCGCTCGTGCCGGGATAGAATGTCACCATGGTGTTCTGCGAGCCGTCGTTTCCGCCGGTGGACGACATGTAGATCATGTCTTCGACGCCGTTAACCTGGTTCTCAAGAGGCTGGACAACCGTCTTTGTCACGACATCGGCGCTCGCGCCGGTGTATGTGGACGATACCTGCACCTGGGGAGGGGTGATGTTGGGATACTGGGACACCGGCAGGTTGAAGATTGAGATGAGGCCGGCGATCACCAGGACTATTGAAATTACAAACGCAAGCCTGGGCCTATGTATGAAGATTTTGCTTATCATCTATTGTATTATTTTTGATTTTTCTATTTTGAATATTGTTTGGAACTTGGAATTTATTCCTTTTGGGATGTTGGCGAACCAGCCTTGGGAGCAGTGGGTTGAGGCTTTGTCTCAGGTTTGGCGGATTCTTCAATCGAAGCATTAGCTATCATGCCCGGCTTGACTTTCAGCACGCCGCGGACAATTACCTTGTCCCCTTCGGAAACACCTTCCAATATGACGATGTCCACACCATGCGTCTGACCAGTCTTGACAATGTGCCGCTGGACCTTTGAATCCTTGTCGACCGTCAGGACAAATTCCCCTGTCTGGTCCCTCTGGATGGCCACTGCGGGAATCATTATGGAAGGGACCTTTTCTTTTTGCCCAAGCCTGACCTTCACGTATTCTCCGGCATTCAGAAGGCCCGCGGTATTGGGAAAACGGGCGCGGACCAGGAGCGTGCCTGTGGAAGTGTTCACGACGTTGTCTGAAAAATAGATCTTGCCGTCAAAAGGGTATTCGGATCCGTTTGACAGGACCAGCCTTGGAATTATCATCGTGGCGACCTTGTCCATTGTCCCTATTTTCTGCCTGATGTTTATGACATATGATTCAGGGATGCTGAACTCGACTTTCACCGGATCGATCCTCACGATATTTGAAAGATTGGTGTTTATTGTCGGTCCGACAAGGTTTCCGACGCTGATGGGACATGTTCCGATCTTGCCGTCGAATGGCGCAGTGATCCTGGTATATTCGAGGTTTATCCTGGCGATATCCAGCTGTCCCTGCGCCACGAGTATATCACCTTTTGAAACTCCCTGCTGCATGATGGCGGAATCGAGATCCTTCTGGGAAACGGCATCACCCTTGACCAGGGTAGTATAGCGTTCGACCTGGATATCGGCATATTTCAGTGAGGCCTGGGCATGTTCGAGCTGACCCTGGGCCTCCTTCACCTGGGCGTCGAAGGGCCGCGGATCAATTTCAAAGATGAGATCATCCTTCTTGACAAAACTTCCTTCCTCGAAGGAGCGCTTGATAAGGTATCCTTCGACACGCGCCACAAGATTCACCGAGTCCTCAGCCACTATCTGCCCTATGTATTCATGGGTGCTGGACACGTCCTTTTTCTCCGCGATGGCGCATACGACGCCCGGCGGGGGAGGGGCAGGAGGCGCCAGCTTCTTTCCGCAGGAAGTGATGGTAGAAATGATCGCAAAGGATATCAGGATGAGCCAATATTTTCGCATGGTATGAATTATCTCCGGATTTTGATTCGGGACTCCTTGTAGCGTGGAATATACAATTTTGAATCGGCGAATGCAAGAGGGCAATATCATTGATGCAGCTCTGTACCGGCTGCGTCCCTGAAACCATCTGAATTCAGATCAATCAATAATTTCTTTGATTCTTGAAGATATTCTTATATCGTCACCCTGTTGTTCCATAAAAAGGCGCCTTAGAAGCAATACTTAAGCGTATTAGAATCGTTCTAAGAGCCATATTTGATTGCGCAAAAATGCATATAATATTAATATACAAGTATTTGAGCAATATAAAAAGGGACCGACCCGAATGGCGTCGAATGGCGCTAAGTTAAGCAAGTTTTGAACTCATTATTTCTTTTTCCTTCTTTTGACTCCTGGAGTTGAAGAGTCCAGTATTATTTTGGATAGCGTCCTCATCCTTTCCAGCGCTGCTTCAGCCATTCTGTTGTTGCTGA
>JANYBI010000032.1 GCA_025360875.1 Lentisphaerota bacterium | reverse complement strand
GGTCACCGCAATCAGGAATGTCGAAAAGGCGCTGGGCGACGGAGTGAAGAAACCCGCCAAATGCGAGCTGAAGAACATCTGCGTGGCCCGCAAAAGCATTGTCGCCGCATGTCCGATCAGGAAGGGCGAGCGCTTCAGCACAGGCAATATTTGCATCAAGAGACCCGGCACAGGAATTTCACCGATGAGGCTCAATGGTGTCATAGGAAAGAAGGCGAAACGGAATTTTAACACGGACGGCTTGATACAATTATGAAAAGGAAAATCTGCGTAGTTACCGGTACACGTGCGGAATACGGCCTGCTCCGCTGGCTCATGAAGGAGATCGACAACGACCCCTCCCTGGAACTGCAGCTTGCGGTGACAGGCGCCCACCTTTCTCCGGAATTCGGAATGACCTACAGGACAATCGAAAAGGACGGATTCAAAATAGATGAGAAAGTTGAGATGCTCCTGTCCTCCGATTCCGACGTGGGAATCGCCAAATCCATGGGCATAGGGCTTATTTCCTTCGCGGAATGCTTCAGCAGGCTCAGGCCGGACATTGTAGTAGGACTCGGGGACCGCTACGAGCTTCTCAGTGCGGTGACTGCAGCGCTGGTCATGAGAGTGCCAGTTGCGCACCTGCATGGCGGCGAACTCACCCAGGGTGTCTTCGACGAGCAGATAAGACATTCCATAACGAAGATGTCCCATCTGCATTTCACTGCGGCAGATGAATACAGGAACAGGGTGATCCAACTTGGCGAGGATCCGGCACATGTGTATAATTTCGGCGCACCTGCTCTTGACAGCATAAGCAAATTCAGGATGCTGACCAAGGATGAATTTTCGAAGGAGACCGGTTTTGAATTAGGCACGAAAAACTTTCTGGTCACATTCCATCCTGTCACCCGAGGCAAGACAGGCGTCGAAACGCAAGCCATGGAACTTATCCATGCCCTGGACCGATTCAAGGACGCCAAGATCATATTCACACAGTCCAATGCGGACCCTGACGGCAGAAAGATATCCGAAATATTCAGTACCTATGTTCACGGGAATCCGGAACGCTGCATTTTCGTGAATTCACTCGGCCAGCTGAAATATCTCTCGGCCCTGAAGCACATCGACGCACTCATTGGGAACTCCTCGAGCGGATTGATTGAAATGCCATATTTCAGGAAACCTACAGTGAATATTGGCTCCAGGCAGGACGGAAGGATCAAGGCGAAATCTGTCATAGACTGCGAACCCGCCGCCGGTTCCATATCCGCAGCAATCATGAAGGCATGTTCCACCGATTTCATCTCATGCCTCAGAGGAATGAAAAATCCATACGGGAAACCGGGAGCTTCACTGAAGATAAAGAATGTTTTAAAAACTGCCGGACTCAAGGACATCCTCAACAAGAAATTTCACGATATAAAAATCCAGGACAACGCAAAATGATCAAAGAATTCTCAGATATCCTGATTGACCCGAAGTCGAGGCTGAAGGCCGCGATGAACCAGCTCAATGTGACAGCGAAGAAGATACTTTTCGTAGTAGACAGCAACAGTAAGCTGTTCGGTTCCCTGACTGACGGAGACATAAGGAGATGGATCCTGTCGGGCGGAAGCCTTGAGGCGGAAATACAGAAAGTATGCTTCAAGAACACATATTATGTATCCCCTGACTTCAACGTAGAGGAGGTAAAGGCACAGATCTTCAAGAGGAAGATTGACATCGTGCCGGTGTTGGACTCCAAGAAGCGGATACTGCAGTTCCTGACGGCTGAGAAGTTGTTCAATGCAAAGCTGAAACCAGAAAAGAAGACGCCGATCGGCCTACCGGTAGTAATAATGGCAGGTGGAAAGGGGACGCGCTTGGATCCGTTCACGAAGATACTTCCGAAACCGCTTATCCCAATCGGAGACAAGGCGATTGTTGAGATCATCATTGATAAGTTTCTGGAATATGACGTCGGGACATTCTACATGTCTCTCAACCATAAGTCCAAGATCATTAAATCTTATTTCGAGGAGCTGAACCCCTCATACAAGATAAAATATCTCTACGAAGACAAGCCTCTCGGTACCGCGGGCTCGTTGAAGCAGCTTGAACACTCCCTTTCGGGATCGTTCATCATGACGAACTGCGACATAATTATTGAAGCTGATTATAACGAGATCTTAAGACACCATGAAAAGGAGCGCAACGATATCACTGTCGTCTCATCGCTGAAGCATTTCAACATCCCGTATGGGATCTGCGAAATCAGCAAAAAAGGGACTTTACTGAATATACGGGAGAAACCTGAATACAGCTTCCTTGTCAACACCGGGATGTATATAATCAACTCCAAAGTGCTGTGCCACATCCCTCAGGACGAATTCTTCCATGTGACGCATCTGATCGAGGATGTGAACCGGAAGGGCGGAAAGATCGGCATATTTCCGATCAACGAGAGCGCTTGGATCGACATTGGGGAGTGGAAAGAATACAAACTCGCACTGGAGAAATTTAACTGATGTTCAAGGATAGAAAAATCTTGGCGATAATTCCCGCCAGGGGCGGAAGCAAGGGTATTCCGAAAAAAAACATAGTTGACCTTGCCGGCAAGCCGCTGATAGCCTGGACTATCGAGCAGGCGAAGAAATCTAAGCATATTGACAGGCTTATCCTCTCCTCCGACAATACCGAGATCATGGCAGTAGGACGCAAATGGGGATGCGAAGTTCCTTTCAGACGGCCTGCCATGCTTTCAACGGACAGCTCCCCGAGTATCGATGCAGTAATTCACGCCATAGGGAAGGCCGGAGAATCCTATGATTACATGATCCTGCTCCAGACGACTTCGCCGATGCGTTCAGCCGAGGATATCGACGGAGCCATCATGAAATGCATATCGTCCGGAGCTGACTCCTGCGTATCTGTGATTGAGCCGAAGAAATCGCCATTCTGGACTTACAAAACGAATTCAAGAGGCAGGATTGTCCCGTTGATCAAGACAGGACTCATCAAGAGACGGCAGGATTTGCCAAGGACCTACTGCCTCAATGGAGCGATTTATGTGGCGAAGATCAAATGGCTTCTCAGGAGCAGATCTCTGATTGGCAGGAACACCGTACCGTACCTGATGGACGAAAAGAGTTCAATCGACATAGACAACCGCTTCGAACTGGATATCGCCGCATTCATAATAAAGAATATCAAGTGATGGACCTATGCAAAGAAAAATAAAAGTACTTCTGCATTCAATGACCTTCATGCGTGATTTCGGATTTGTCTATTCACTTTCCAAGATCCTTGAACGGCTGGGCTGCGATGTCTTCGTATGCAGCAATACTGACTACACATCCCTGCCAATGAGACTTTGGAACCCGGATGTTGTTTTTTATGTGACAATTGGCCGAACAGGACTGCTGAGGGCTGCATTTCCAAATTCCAAACTTGTACTTTGGAACGCCGAGAGCTGCCGGTTTGACACGTATCCGCCATTTGAGCTTGAAATCGCGTCTGACCCTGAGAAATACCGTGACGTGAGCAGAGTTCTGCTCTGGGGGGAAGGGACAAGAGAAATAATTCTTGATCATGCACGGAAAAACACATGGAAATGGATAACCGATGATTTAGAGAATTTTGACCGCAAGTTTGTCGTTGTCGGGCATCCGCGCATAGATCTTGCGCAATACGGCACAAAGCATGCGCAGAAACGTGGTCATAAGGTCAAAATTGGGATAATCGGCCTTTGCGCCAGCATAAACAACGGCAAGCACTCCATTCCCGAAATGCTGCTGAATGACAAGGAAACCGATGACAATTTCAATACTTCCAAGGAATTCAGCTTCCAGTCCAAATATTATCAATTGATAAAGAAGATGACTCTTACGCTCGGAACCGACAAATACGAATACAATCTCAGACCTTACTTCCTGGAGAATATACACAACTATGAATCAACAGCCCTTGTCAAATCAGGAAAATTAAAAATAGACGACTCCATCGAATTCACCACCTGGCTTAAAACCCAGGATTTGGTAATCGGAGCCGTCTCAACTACAATGTATCTTGTGGCAGCCGCAAAAAAACCATACATAAGTGTCGACCATATGCTTGAACGGCCGATGGATAGAATCGTATTTGCACATGAATATCTCTCCGGAATTCCCGAGCACTGCCCGAAAACCTACGACCAATTTGCAGAGATGGTTAAAAATTATGCCAGCATACCTTTAACTTTCGAATCCAGCGACATATTAAAAAAACAGCATGACAGATATCTTAAGGCAAAAGAGGACCTTCCAGTACTTTTGCTTATGGCTAGACAAATAATCAGCAGTTCTTCGGATATCCATAACACCTCAGGTCTCCCGACCTCCTTATGCGATCTGTTCAACCGTCTGAGAACATCCTACGCCGAATTCCGCGGACTAGGATCCAAAGCTGAAAATTACAGCCATTTCTCAAGAAGCATAATTCCGAAGGCCGAATCAGAATTTGGAGATGTTATAAACAACATATTGGAATCAGCTCTTCCAGAACAGCTGAAAGAGATTTCATGCCCGAGATAAAACATCAATTTGCGATAATTGGAGCAGGTGAAATAGGCAGCCGCCATCTCCAGGGCCTGTGCAGAACCTTGTTGCCAGCCTCAATTTATGTTATTGACCCCTCGCCCAAATCTCTGGCTTTGGCGGAAGAGAGAGCCAGGCAGATACTCCCAAGCAAAACTCATATCGACTTAATTTTCTCCTCAGATTTTTCTTCCCTGCCCCCTTCCCTAGACGTTGCGATCATTTCGACGTCCTCATTGATACGCTTGGACGCCTTGCGTAAACTTCTCAGTAATTCAAAGGTCAGGTATCTTATATTGGAAAAAATAGCCTTCCCATCCCGCAGTTCATTCGCTGACGCAAGAGATTTAATTTATGAACATGAAGTAAAAACCTGGGTGAACTGTCCTAGGCGTATGAATCCGGCTTATAAGTTGATAAGAAATCGGCTGAATAATCACAAAGCAACAAACATGTCTGTCACAGGCTGGAACTACGGTCTTGCATGCAATTCAATCCACTTCATTGACCTTTTTTCGTTCATAACCTGCAAAAATGGCTACACTATGAGTTCTGATGGCCTTATACCTGAAATCTTCCCGTCCAAACGTCCGGGCTATGTGGAGTTTTACGGAAGACTCGATTTAGATTTCACGAGTGGGAATAAACTAGTACTCAGATGTGATAGTATCGTTGACCAGAAGACCGATTTTAAAATTCAAATCTCTGCCGCTGAATTCGAAATAGTCATCGACGAAATTAAAAATCTTGTAACTGTCAACAAAGATCCTCTTAAATTATTTGATGGGCTGACATACAAGTCTATATATCAGAGCGACATGACCAATCTTATCGTTGAAAACTTGATTGTCTCCAACACCTGCGATCTGACACCCTTCGCCGATTCTATGCTTATTCATCTCCCTTTTATAGATATGGCTTCTGATTTTTACGCCAAAATCACAGGAAAGACTGTCGAAGCCATACCAATTACCTAACTGTTCACACCCTATAAAGAGGTTATAATGAAAATTAAAGACTTGCGCAACCCAGTTCTGATCAAAGAACATCTTCGGCTCAAGAAACAAGACGTTAAGAACATGCTTAAGCATAAATCGGATTTCGTTGAGGTACCCTGTCCGGCGTGCAACTCCGAATCTTCGCATAAGAAATTTCTCAAGGAGGGATTCAGGTTCGTAGAGTGTCCCAAATGCAATACCTTGTTTATCAGCCCAAGACCAAATCCTGAACAACTATCAGCATACTACCGCAGTGCCAAATCAACAAAATTCTGGGCAGATAGGATTTTTCCTCAATCCGAAAAATATAGGCAAGACAATATTTTCCGCAAAAGGGTTGAAATCACTCTCGAGTTCTACAAGAAATATGGTTCCTCGCGCAATCTGGCAGTTGATGTAGGAGCAGGTTCTGGAATTTATGTTGAACTGCTCAAGAGAACTTGTTTCTTCAAGCGAAATGTGGCTGTAGAATTATCCGAAAGCTCCTCTAAAATATGCAGGGATAAAGGTCTTGAAACTATTTCATGCCCCGCCGAAGAAATGTCATTGGATCGGATCGATCTGCTGACAGCCTTTGAATTTATTGAACACCTCTTCTCTCCACGTGAATTCCTTAGCGCCTGCAGGAATAAAATCAGTACCAACGCGCTTCTTGTCATGACAACTCCAAACATTTTAGGATTTGATCTGCTGCTGCTCGGTCCCCTATCCCGAAACATATCAGGACCTGCACATCTCAATTACTTCAATCCCGGCTCGCTGCAAATACTTCTTTCGGAATGCGGTTTCAATTTACTTGAAACAAGCACTCCAGGGAAACTGGATGCTGAATTGGTTCGAAATGCCATTCTGGAGAATGGAACGAAAATTCAAGCTGATCCGTTCCTGAAGATGATTCTCATAGATAAATGGGAGGAACATGGCTCTGCGTTCCAGCAATTCCTTTCATCCAATAAACTTTCATCCCATTTATGGACAGTAGCCCGCAAGGCTTGAACAAGTCTAACTTTTTCACATTTAACTAAATGGTTGCCAATGTACTGGTTGATCGGCGCAGGTCCAATGTCAAAAGCTTATGCTAATGTATTGCAGGCTTTGAACTTGCCTTTTATTATCATAGGAAGAGGAGATAAATCCGCTTCCTCCCTCCGTGATTCAATCGGTATGGATGTCTTGACTGGTGGTGTTGATAACTTTCTGCAAGGACAGCCTGAAATTCCATCTGGCGCCATTGTCGTCACCAACGTGGAACAGCTCTCCAGGAATACCACAAGCCTCTTGGAGTATGGAGTCAAAAATATTCTCGTTGAAAAACCACTTGCCCTATTTGATGATGAACTGGAAGCGCTGGAGGCAAAAAGCAAAGAGATTAAGGCCAAAGTCTTTGTCGCCTACAACCGCCGTTTCTTCAGCTCTGTTTTGAAAGCACAGGAAATTATTTCTCTCGATGGGGGGGTGCAATCATTCAACTTTGAATTTACCGAATGGAGCCATAAAATATCTCCTCTGAACAAAAGTCCAGTGGAAAAAGAACGTTGGGCACTGGCTAATTCCACACATGTGATGAATTTGGCTTTCCACCTGGGAGGAGAGCCAGTCGAAATGGAAACACGGCATCATGGTTCACTTGACTGGCATCCGGCCGCTTCAATTTTTGCGGGTTCGGGCATAACGGCCAAAGGGGCTCTTTTCACATATCAGGCTAACTGGGACGCTCCAGGCAGATGGGGCATCGAATTGCTCACCAGTCAACACCGATTGATCCTGCGCCCGCTCGAAACATTGCAGATCCAGGAAAAGGGCTCCATAGCGGTGCAACCAATCGATTGTTCGGATAAACTGGATGAACAATACAAGCCTGGCGTTTATAGACAGCTCAAATCGTTTATAACAGGTGATGACCCGAAACTCTGCTCCCTTGATGAGTTTTCGAGACATTTCCCGACATATTGCAAGATTGCCGGATACTCTTGCTCAAAGAAGAAGTAGCATATCCTCAACTGATTAATTTTTCATGAAGATAAGCATCCTTACAAACAATTCATGCCCTAATTCAAAGGCATTCAACTGCCCGCTTCTCGCTTCGAAGCCGTATTTTGCTGATAAGGGATTCAATCTTGACTTCTGCTGGAAAATTTCAGAGGCTGTTTTCAATTGCGACGTTCTTTTCATAAACTCCAATGTCTTTAGGGCTTATTGGCGTACCAACAAGCCTTATATTTTTAATTTTCTTGAAAATGCAAAATCAAGAAATTTAAAAATATTATGGTTCGACACTACCGACAGTACATGGTGCACACAGTTCGAGGTCATGCCCTATGTCGACCTTTTTTTAAAGAGCCAGATATTCGCTGACAGGACCATGTATTTGAAAAGGTTCCGGACCGGACGTATCTTCACTGATCTATTCGACGGACTTTATAAAACAGGTGAAAAGGAGGAAAACTACCCCTTTCCTTCCAAGAATGATCTTGCCAAGATTAGGATTTCATGGAATACATGCTTTGAGAACTATACTGAATCCCGGTTCGGATTGACCGCAAGGATCAAGCAGAAGACCAGGCCTATACTGTCATCAATGATACGTGAAGGATTGTCCATCAGCTTCACAGCTCCGGATACACAGCGTGACATCAAGGTGAGTTGCAGGCTCGGGCTATCCCACTCTCGTCCATCAGTAGTCGCCCACAGGAAGGCCGTAATGAAGATTATGGAGGAAATGAATGTCGCAACCTCTAAGCTATCATTGCCTGAATATTTCTCCGAACTGCGAAATTCGCAAATAGGAGTCGGTCCTTTCGGCGTCGGAGAGATAACGCTACGCGATTTCGAGATCATAATATGCGGAGCGACGCTGCTAAAGCCCGACATGAGCCATCTCGAAACCTGGCCTGACCTTTTCCAGCCTGACAGGACTTTCATAAGCCATAAGTGGGATCTGTCAGACATGGAGGACAAGATACGGAGCCTCATCGGAAATCCCGACAGGAGGATCCATCTCTCCAAGGAGGCGCAGAACGTCTACAAGGAAGCCGTCTCACCTTCAGGACTTGCGAATTTCGCAGAAAGGCTGATAGCATATATCGGTTCCGAATAGTGCAAACATGAAAGGCGTCTACATACTGGTCATATCCCTTGGCAGAGACACTCGTATAAGAATAGGTGCCCTGGGAAATATCAGCTTCAGGAAAGGCTTCTACGCATATTCAGGATCGGCTATGGGCGGCCTTGAACAGAGAATAGGGCGACATCTCAGGAAAACAAAGAAACTTCACTGGCATATAGACTATTTCCTCAAGAAGGCTGAGGTCAGAAGTATTTTAATCAAGGAAACGGAATTGAAATCCGATGAATGCAAAGCAGCTGGAATGCTTGTTAAGGAGAGGAGTTTCCCTGTTGAAGGTTTCGGATGCTCCGACTGCAAATGCAAAAGCCACCTGTTCCATTTTAAGCGTACCCCTAGGATTAACTTTGAAGACTACAGGCTTCTGAAATTATGAATGTCCTTCTCATATCGAGCAAATACATGCCCGAATATTCCGGTTCCGGATACAGGGCACACAACCTCTACAGGAGGGTAACTTCGGGCAATCCGGACATAAAGGTAAATGTTATTTCTGGTTCTGAAACGGAAAACACCTGTTCGGACTACGAATATGACGGATTCAAAGTCAGGCGCATATCCTGCAAGCCTTTCCCCTCGCCTGGAAAAGTTTTTCTCAGGGCGTTGAAGATATCTATGAATTTTCATTCTGAATATGCCGCGACCATGGAATATATAAGGACGCTACCGCGTCCGGACCTAATTCACATATTTGGGAAGAACTATGTGACCGCAGCGGCAATGAACTATGCCAGGGTCAATGGAATCCCAGCCATCATCGAGCTATGCAATGAGATGGATACGCCAATGCAATACATTCCCAGGCTCAACCGGATCGAGGCATCTACCACACTTCCTGCCAGATATCACTTCATCTGCATTTCTGAAAGGCTCAAGGGGACCTGTGTCAGATCTGGAATTCCGGAGCAGAATCTCTGGTGCAGGCCAAATCCGATCGACGAGTCGCGTTTCAAAATAGTATCCAGTACCGAAAAAATTTTCCTTAGGAAGAAACTGAGCAAGTTTGGCGAAAACGACATTGTGATCAGCTATATCGCCAAGTTCATCCCAAGGAAAAATCATAAGTTCCTTGTTGAAGTCCTGAAATGTCTTCCCTCGGAATATAAATTGTTCCTGGGAGGACCGATCGTCGATTCCGGACCGCTGGCAGAAAGAGACAGTTCCGTCTTCACCGATCTCGGCGGGATGATCTCCGAGCACGGACTTGATTCAAGGGTTCACGTGGAAAAGGGTTTCATTGGAAACATACAGGAATGCTACCAGATGTCCGACATATATGGATTTCCCCCTATTAGCGAAGGTCTTGGTACCCCGCTGCTTGAAAGCGTCGCATGCGGTCTGCCCGTGGTGGCAAACAAAATAGAAGGTATCACCGATGTCTGGATCCAGGACGGAGAGAACGGCTATGTGTCAGAACTACGTCCTGAACTTTTCGCTGAAAGGATCATCCGGGCATCGGGATTTTCCAAAGATGCGTTGAGAATCCAATCAGAGAAAATATTAAAGATAGCCGGGACTTCAGTGATTGACATGCAGTATATTGAACTTATCAAAATGATGTGCAAATGAAGAAAGACAAAACCCAGGCTGATAAGAAAGCAGGGCGTTTATCATTATGAAGGAATTTTTCAATTATCTCTTGTTTGCGTGCAGAATCAGCCGGGGAAGAGTCCTCGCTTTCCTGATCCTCTCCGTCCTTGCGGCGCTCTGCGAAGCGTTGGCGGCCGCATCAATAATATCAGCCATCAACCACGGAACAGGACTCGGGCAGAACAATTTCATCTCCAGGAGCATACTTAAATTCCTCGAATACCTGCCTTTTTCTTCCGACTCGTCTTCCGTACTAGCAACCCTCCTG
>JANYBI010000019.1 GCA_025360875.1 Lentisphaerota bacterium | reverse complement strand
TTCCTCCAGCCTCATGTCTGACCAAGGCAGGAACCGGCCGGCCCCTGTAACGGATCTGCGCCTTGCACTTGAACTCACGGCCTGCGAAATCCGCAATCTGCCAGTTAATATCTTCAGCATAAAGGTGATCCAGCATGAGATCCTTCTCATCCTTCGATACAATGACATCACCGGAGGCAAAGTCTATCCTGACCACATATGCCGGAGCTCCGAGCGCTATTCCAAGCCCTTTTCGCTGCCCTATCGTGAAAAGATGGACTCCTTCATGCTCACCCAGGATATTTCCGGCCATATCCTTCAGATATCCCTTTCTGGTTTCCCCTTTGAAAAGTTTCCTGAGCGTCTGCGCGAAAGTCTCATCCCTATACCCGAAACAGGCGTCCTGGCTTTCTGTCTTTTCCGCGTTCGGCAGTCCGAACTTGCGGGCCATTTCGCGGACTTCACGCTTCGTGAAGGGACCGAGAGGCATGTAGGATCTTGACAACTGTTCGGGAGTCAGCCCGAAAAGGAAATAGGTCTGGTCCTTTTCAGGATCACCCCCCCGGCGAAGCGATACCTTGCCATCTTTCCTGTCAATTATCGCATAATGTCCGGTTATTATCCCTTCGGCCCCGATCTTCAGTGCATAATCAATCAGAGTCCCGAACTTGAGATAACGGTTGCAGAGAGCGCACGGGTTCGGGGTTCTTCCACAGGCATATTCCTGCCATCCCCTTTTCAGCACTTTCTCCTCGAATTCCTGCTGTACGTTAAGAAAATAGTGGGAAATACCGAGCTTTTCCGCAGCGCCACGGGCATACCTGTCGTCCTCGATCCCGCAACAGGACTTCCTCTTGTCGGGCATGTTCTCGCAGGAACGCATCTTGAGCGTGACAGCAATGATCTCCACGCCCTTCTCTATATACATGGCGGCCGCTACGCTGGAATCGACTCCACCGCTTATGGCCGCAACTAGTTTCTTTGGAAACCCCATATTTTTCTCCTAGCGGACAAAAATATATCTTCAAAGGATCTTTTCCATAAAACTTTGAAAGTAACGCAGGCATTCCTGCCTGCGATTCAAACAGGCAGGAATGCCTGTTTTACTATAGATACGACGATTAATCAGCCTACAATTTCTTGGAGGCGTTAAGAGCGATAGACATACAAGCTGATTATCCGTCGAAACAATAATACGCAAGACCACAAGGGCTGTTCTTATGTCGCCCCTGCGGGTACTCTGGATATATTTATTCCACCCATGTCCCATGGCTGACGCCTATGGGCTTCAATATATCGCCATCCTGCGGAGGCTTCATATGGAATCAGATTCTGTTTTCAGCCCTCGCAGAGGGTGGCATGTTGTAGTCTAGTGCGAAAGCTTTGGGAAGTCAATAAGGTAAAAAAGAAAAAAGTCCCCGCAGGGCGGCGACATTGAAGAGATTTACTGAAATGTAAGCTGATTATCCCCCGAAACAATAGGTAAAAGAAATTTATGCCGGGCAGAAGGGGTTTCTCAAGCTTTCGGGTTCACTTCTCAGGCTTCTTCTCGTCCTTCCTGTCCTTGGATATGATAACGGCATGGGTATCTATCTTGTATTTCATTTTTGAAGCTATGCAGATGTATTCTATTACCTTTATCAGGGGGACATCGATGAGCTTGATCGTAATTTCACCTCCGCCTTCAGGCATGTCCTGGAACACAAAGTTCACGCCCTTGCCTTCAGGATCGGCCTCCTTGCTCTTGATGCGCACTGCCTCAAACACGTCCTTGGTCTTGGTGTCCTCGAAAGAGATTTCTTTTATGATAATCCTGTTGAGCTTGTTCTCGAGGCTTTCCGCTTTCGCAACAGTGCAGCAGACGGACATCGACAGGCAGAAAAGGATTGCATGGGCGATAATTTTCATAAGGATAATATATGCCTAATACCAACAATTCTCCACAAGGATTATCAGCCTGAGGCTTACCTGTCTCAAGACAGATACTGGTGAGCCACACCGCACATGACAACATACTCAGGCAAAAATAAAAGACGGAAACGATTAGGTAGAAGTCATGATGAACTATTCAATCCAGCCTTTTCTGTTGGCTGGATAGAATATGCAGAATACTTTTCCAACTATGCTTTCTCTTCTGATCGGTCCAAACATTCTGCTGTCAAGTGAATGAGGGCTGTTATCCCCAAGGACAAAATATTCGTCTTTGTATAGGGTGATACCTTCGTAAGCCAAATTCCCTCTAGGATTGTTATCCCTTCCCATAAGCGTATAGCCTTTATAAGCACCCTCCGAATCTGATATCTTCTGGAATATCTTCGGTTCATCAACCCTTTTGCCATTGATGTAGAGGTATGGAGGTTGAATTGAGATTGTTTCTCCTGGCAAGGCAACAATTCTTTTAATAGCAAGCATGTCTTTCCCAATCTTTTCTATACCTTTGGTTCTTAACACAACAATATCTCCTCTCTTGGGTTCCTGTATCCTGTATATGAATCTGTTTACAAGAAGCCAATCCTGAGATTCCAAATGCTTGCTTTTAGCTTCATTGCTGCCGATGATTGTGGGCGACATGGATGTGGTAGGCATATTGATCGGGGAAATCACATTGAGATTGAAGGTCACAACAACAACTGCTTCTAAAAGAACAATCCCTATTGAAAGCAAAATGAACTTAAACCATTTCTTTCCAGAGATTCTTTTGACGGGATATCTAAAGGAATCTATAACCATTACTCAAGAGTACCGATTTCTTGCTTTCAAGAAGCAGACTCTTTATCCGTTAATTTAGCCAGTTCGAGCGACAAGTCAACAAGCTCGAGACTCATCTCCTTGAAGTCCCGATAGTTTTCCGTTTGGCGCTTTACCTCCTT